>CANQHT010000011.1 GCA_947623705.1 uncultured Bacilli bacterium | reverse complement strand
GGTGGTAATCCCGAAATGTTTTTTCAAAAAGTTGTCCATGATATGGAATGTTTATATGAAATAAAACATTTTAAAGGTTTAATTATTGGATCTTCGGCAGGAGCTTGTTTACAATTTAAAAGATATTTTATTACCACGAAAAATAATTATTATAAATATTTTGCTTTTTATGATGGCTTTGGTAATATTAATCCTAAATTTTATATTGATGTTCATTCTATTAACAATCAGTTTTATTTAAATAAATTAGCGAGTGTTGCAAAAGAATATAAGAAAGATATTTATGCAATTAATAATAATGGTGTATTAGTTTTTGACAGAGAAAATAATAATATCGAATTTATGGATAATGTTAAAATAATAAAGAGGAAGATGTAATGAAAGAAATAATTCATAATTATGATAATTTAGAAGAAAAAGACATTACGGAAATAGTTATTAGGATGAAAGCTTTAATTATAAATGCCGGAATTATTTATATTGGTAATGAAAATGGCGTATGGCAATTTCCGGGTGGTCATTTAGAAGAAGGAGAAAGTTTTTTAGAATGTTTAAAAAGAGAAGTATTAGAAGAAACGGGAATAGAATTAGAGGATAAAGAAATTGGCGATTCCTTTATGAAAGTTAAATTTCTTAATAAAGATTATCCGGAAGTTGGTAAAAATAGAAAAGCCGAAATTTATTATTATGCAATTAAAACTAATAAAAAGCCCGATTTAACTAAAGTAAAATATACTAAAAATGAAATTGCAAATAATTTTAAAATTGAAGAAATACCTTTAAATTTAGCCATTACTAAAATAAAAGAAAATATACCGAATAATGAAAAAAATCAAGTGATAGCCCCAGATATGATTTCGGCAATAGAAGAGTATTTAAAACTTACTCAAAATAATTAATGTTAGTAAAAATATGTGCTAAAATTTTTAATATATAGCTTTACACAAAAAGTGTCAAATTTTATTGACTATCTTGAAAAATTAAATTAAGATAAAAATAGTTAGAAAGAAGAGTGAAATATTATATGAAAACAAAATCATTAACTGGTTATCCTTCAATCGATAAACCTCAAAATAATGGTTATTCATTTATGGAAAAAAATCCAATTATTCCAAATTTAAGTGTTTATAATTCCATAAAATTAATTAATATGTTATACAAAGATAGAGATGCTATAGATTGTTTAAATATTAAGGTAACTTATGGACAAATATTTGATGATGCTGTAACTATTTCAAAAGCACTAAAAGAATTAGGTGTCAAAAAAGGACAAATTGTATCAATTGCTATGCCAAATTATTATCAAGCAGTAGCATCTTTCCTCGCTTGCAATCGAATAGGTGCCGTTACAACATTTTTAAATGCTAATGCTGGTGAAGAAGAGATTTGTGAGTACTTAAATTTATTTGAGTCACCAGTTTTTATCAATTTTGATAAATCCGAGGAAGAAAATTTAAATTACAAGAAAAATACTGATGTAAGATATATAATTACACTAGATAAAAAGAATGAAAATAATGTATCTATGCATAATAATTATCATTTAACATCCACTGATAATACAATTGATTTTAATAGTTTAGGTTCTATTGCTTCATTTCAAAAAAGAGGATTACCAGAAAATTCTAGTAAAGATAATTCTTTAATTTTATTTACTAGTGGAACAACTGGAAAACCTAAATCTGTTGTTTTAACCAATGAAAATATTTTAGCAGCTGGAACATATTTAAAAAATTCTAGTCATTCTAAATCATTACAAGGGGATAAGACTCTAGTTTGTGTTCCATTTACTTATCCATATGGTTTTGCTACCTCAACATTAATGACACTTATGATTAGTAAAACGGCTATTTTAGCCCCTAATATGTCTAAAGATACTATTAATTATTACTTAAAGAAAAAGCCAAATATTATTTTTGGTAGTCCAGCATTACTTGATTTAATAATGCGAAATGCTGAAAAAGATTTAGATTTATCTTCATTAACAACTTATATTTCTGGTGGTGATTTCTTGCTTCCTAGTAAATCTGAACAAGGCAAAAAGTTTTTTAAAGAGCATGGAGCTGGTGATGTAGAAATTGGAAATGGTTCTGGTAATGCCGAAACTGTTAGTTGTGGTACTAATCCAACGGGTATAACTATAAGACCAGAGACTGCAGGAAAAGTTCTTGTAGGAACAGAAGCCATAATTGTCGATCCAGATACTATGGAAGAAAAAAAATATAATGAAGAAGGTTTATTATGTGTAAGTGGTAAACATGTTTTTAAAGAATACTATAAAAATCCAGAACAAACTAAAGAAGTTAAATTTGTAAGAGATGGTAAAACATATTTTAAAACTGGAACCATTGGTTTTATTGATAAAGATGGCTACTTTACTTTAACAGGAAGACAATCAAGATTCTATATTCTTTCTACTTTAAATAAAGTTTATTGTGATTATGTCCAAACAATTATTACTAATTTAGATTGTGTTAATGAATGTGCTGTTGTAAAAGTACCAGATGAAGCAATGTTATATGTTAATAAAGCATACATTGTTTTAAATAATGATATAATTCCAAGCAAAGATTTAGAAACAGAAATTTTAGAAAAATTAAATAAACCAATTAAAAATTCTGTTGGTGAATTTGACCAATTAAAATGGTATGAAATTCCAACTTATATTGAATTTGTAAAAGAATTACCATTAAAAGCAGGAACAGATAAAGTTAACTATTCATTGCTTGAACAAGATGCTATAGAAAAATTAGAAGAAATTAAAGGCAAAAAATTGATTAGAGAATAATTTATTTATTCTCTTTTTTATGCTATAATGAAAATATGTTAGTAAAGTAGGTGATGATATGGGAACAGGTATTTTTTTCCCATTATGTGCTATTCCATTTAGCATAATAATTTTATTTTCTTTTTATAAAAAAGGTCATATTAGAAGTAAAGAAACTGTAATATATGCTGCTTTACTAATATCTAATTTATTAGGTTTATTCTTGGAAATATTATGTACATTTGCTTCTGAAATATATGAATCTTATTATTTAATAAGTGTTTTCATATATAAAATGTATTTATTATATTTAATATTTTGGGTTTCTACAATGGCCTATTATGTATATAGTATGACAAAAAATGAAAATGTGATAAATAAAAATAGAATACCATTAATTTTAATATATTATTTAATTAATTTTATTATTTTAATATTATTACCTATAGAGGTAGTTATATCAGATAATTTTGAAATAAGGTATACAACGGGTTTAAGTGTTAATTATACTTACTTAATTTCTTTTATTGCAATTATAATGATTTATATATTTTTATTAATTAATAGAAATAAACTTAAAGATAAAAGATATATTCCGGTTTTTTTGTTTCTATCACTTGGTAGTGTAGTAGCTATTATTCAAATGATTTGGCCTCAATTATTATTAATGACATATTGCGAAACTTTAATTTGTGTTATTATGTATTTTACCATTGAAAATCCGGATGTTAAATTAATTGAACAATTAAATATTGCCAAAGACCAAGCCGAGAAAGCCAATCATGCTAAAACAGACTTTTTATCTAATATGAGCCATGAAATAAGAACACCACTTAATGCGATTGATGGCTTTAGTCAACTTATTTTAGAAGAAGAAAATATGGATACGATAAAAGATGAAGCAAGAGATATTATGGCCGCTAGTCAAAACTTACTCGAAATAGTTAATGGTATTCTAGATATTTCTAAAATTGAAGCCAATAAGTTAGAAATTGTTAATGTGGAATATGAACCGGCAAAAGTATTTGATGAATTAGTTAAATTAACGAAAGCTAGAATTGGGGAAAAACCTTTAGAATTAAAAGTTAATATTGCTAAAGATTTGCCAGAATATTTAAATGGGGACTATGTTCGGGTTAAACAAATTGTATTAAATCTTTTAACTAATGCTGTAAAATATACAAAAAAAGGCCATATTGAATTTAATGTTGATATAGTTAAAAAAGATAATATCTGCCGTTTAATTATCAGTGTTAAAGATACTGGTATTGGTATTAAGAAAGAAAATATTGATAAATTATTTACAAAATTTGAACGGTTTGATTTAGATAAAAATATTACGATTGAAGGAACAGGTTTAGGTTTAGCCATTACTAAAAAATTAGTCGATTTAATGCATGGCAAGATAGTGGTTGATTCTGTATATGGTAAGGGTTCAAATTTTACGGTAGCCCTTGATCAAAGAATTGTAACAAAGAAAAAAGAAGTCAAAGAAATTCCTAAAGAAGTAGTTAAACCACTTAATATTAAAGGTAAAAAGATTTTAGTAGTTGATGATAACTTAATTAATTTAAAAGTGGCGGCTCGTCTTTTAGAAGCTTACAAAGTCGAAACGGAATCGGTATCGAGTGGCTTTGATTGTCTTAAAAATATTGAAGATGGTAAAAAATATGATTTAATATTAATGGATGATATGATGCCAAAATTAAGCGGGGTCGAAACATTTAAAAAATTAAAAGAAATTGAAGGATTTAACACCCCAGTTATTGCTCTTACCGCGAATGCGATTGCGGGTATGAAAGAAAATTACTTAAAAGAAGGATTCAATGATTATATTTCGAAACCAATTGATAAAGGCGAATTAGAAAGAGTCTTAAAGACATATTTGAATGCAAAAGAATAAATTGTATGATATAATTTAATTATAGTAAGGAAGGTATTTATGAAAGATGTTAGTATTTTAACAGATAATGGGGTTGATTTAGACTATGCTTTATCACTTTTAGGAGATTTAAGTTTTTATGATGAAACTTTAGAGGCCTTTTTAGAAGAAAATAAAACAAGACTAGATAATATTGCCAAGTATAAAGAAGAAGGCAATATGGCTGATTATGCAATTTTAGTTCATGCTTTAAAAAGTGATTCCAAATATTTAGGATTTATGAGTTTAGTCGATATAGCTTATGAACATGAACTAGCTAGTAAAGCGAATAATGTGGATGAAGTAAATAGTAAGTATGATAAATTGATGCAAGAAGTCGATAAATTTACGAAACTTGCTCATAAATATTTAGGAGATGAATAAAATGAAAAAAATATTAGTAGCGGATGACTCTAAAATAATTAGTAATATTATTGAAAGAGCCTTTCAAGACAAATATGAAGTAGTGGTTGCAGTTAATGGTAAAGAAGCCATTGATATTGTAAAAAATAATGTTGATGATTCAATTATTGGGTTATTTTTAGATTTAAATATGCCGGAAGTCGATGGCTTTGCGGTTTTAGATTATTTTAAAGAAAATAATTTATTTAAAAGAATACCGGTATGTATTATAACGGGAGATGTTCAAAAAGAAAGAATTGATCGGTCATTTAATTATGATATCGTCGATGTTTTAGCCAAACCTTTTACCTTTGATAGTGTTCGTGAAGAAGTTGAAAAAATTGTTAATTTAAATAATATGGGGTAAGAATGGATAAAACTATATTAAGAAAATTATCTTATGGCTTATATATTGTCAGTAGTAAACTAGATAATGAACTAGTTGGTTGTGTAGTTAATACAGTAACCCAAATAACTTCGGAGAATCCTCTTTTAATGGTTTCTTTAAATAAGAATAATTATACGAATGCAGTAGTTCGAAAAACCAAAAAGATAGCTATTATGGTTTTAAATCAAGATATAAATAAAGAAGTTATTGGTAAATTTGGTTTTTATAGTAGTAAAGATATAAATAAGTTTGATGGTGTTAATTATGAACTTATTAATGATTTACCTGTCTTAAAAGAAGGCGCCTGTGGTTATATTACGGGTGAAGTCGAAAATATTATTGATGCGGAAACTCATGATATCTTTTTGATAAGAGTAAAAGATATGCAAACAACAGATTCTAGTGAACCATTAACTTATAAATATTATCAAGAAAATATGAAGGGCGTATCATCTAAGAATGCGCCAACTTATGTGGAAGAGAAAGTAGAGGGTAGTAGTATGGAAAAGAAATATCGTTGCATTCTTTGTGGTTACATCTATGATGATGCAAAAGAAGAAGTTAAATTTGAAGATTTACCAAATGATTGGCATTGTCCATTATGTGGGGCTTCTAAAGATCAATTTGAATTAATTGATTAATTATAAAGTGTTTAATACACTTTTTTTAAATAATAAATTTGGAGGTAAAGATGAATTTTAAGTATAAATTAAGTCCTAAAGTATTAGAGTTTATTAAAGATGCTAATTTAGAAGAAATTAGTATTGGTTGTTCAGATTCCCAAGTTTTTAAAATAATTAAAAATGATAAAATTTATTTTATTAAAATTGCTAATAAAGGAAATCTTACTACTGAGTATGAAAAACTTAAGTGGCTTACAGGTAAATTAAGTGTTCCCAAGATTATTTTATATGATTATAATAATGCTACAGAATTTCTGATTACTGAATCTATGGCTGGTGAGATGCTATGTTCTAATTATTATGTACAAAATCCGAAAATTGGTCTTAAAGTAATTACGGAGGCTTTTAGACAAATATATAAAGTAGATATTAAAAATTGTCCATTTAATGTAGCTATTGATTATAAATTAGCTTTAGTTGAAAATAATGTTAAAAACAATTTAATTAATATTAATGAAATAAGTGAAGATACTTTAAAAAGATTTGGAAATGTAGATAATATTCTTAAATTTTTAAAAGAAAATAAATTTAGTGCTGAATTATGTTTTTCTCATGGTGATACTAGTCTTCCCAATATTTTTGCTATAAAGGATAAATTTAGTGGATTTATTGATGTTGGGGAATGTGGAATAGCGGATAAATGGTTTGATTTGGCAATTTGTGAAAAATCAATTAGAAGAAATTATGGCGATAAGTATATTGCTAAATTTTATGAAGAATTAAAAATAGTTCCGGAACGCGATAAAATTGATTATTATTTATTAATGATGGAATTATATTTATAGAAATATGAAAGTTTAATAAAAGACTTGAAAAATTTTAAAATTCAAGTTTTTTTTGTAGTATGTTTAAATATCATCATATACCGAATGCAGTAAAATTAATTAAAAAATTTTGATTGACAAAAGCCTTTATTTGTTTATAATAGTATTTGTCAAAAAAATATCGCACTTAAAATTATTGATGGAGGGTTAAATGCGAATTTGTCTAGTACATGAAGAATATCCCGAAGAAACTAATTTTGGCGGGATAGCAACCTATCAAAAAAACGTTGCTGAAGAATTAGTAAAACAAGGACATCAAGTTTATGTAATCTGTCGAAGTTTGACTCAAGATAAAACTTATCAGGAAAATGGTGTCAATATCTTTAGAATTTATGTTTCCCATCCTAATAGTGTTAAATTTTATATTGAATATCGCCAAAAAGTTGCCACGATTTTAAGAAAATTACAAGCTAATAATCAAATTGATTTAATTGAAACTCCCGACTGGGGTGCCGAAACAATTTTTTTTGAAAAAGATCGTCAAGTTCCTTTAGTTGTTAGATTACATACGCCATTAAAAATATGGCTAAAATATAATAAAAATAATTTTGGCAAAATAAAAAATAAAATGTTAAATTGGGAAAAAACTATGTTAAAAAAAGCTGATTTAGTTACTTGTTGTTCTAATGCTTTAAAAAATAAAATTGAAACAAACTTTAAATTTTTAAAAGATAAAATTATTGTTACTCCTAATCCCGCTAATTTAAAAATGTTTTATCCTAATAAAAATATTCTAAAAGAAGATAAAATAATTTATGTCGGTAGTTTAGAGCAAAGAAAGGGCGTTTGTATTCTTGCCCAAGCTTTAAATATTATTTTTAAAGAATATCCTAACTTAAAAGTTCAATTTATTGGTAAAGATACTAAAAGAAATTATAAAAATATTTCCACTATTAAATTAATTCAAGAAATAGTTGCTACTAAATATCAAGCTAATTTAGAATTTATTGGCCAAATTCCCAATTATGAATTAAATGATTATTTAAATTCCGCTTTAGTTGGTGTCTTTCCATCTTTATTTGATAATTTTCCTTATGTTGTTTTAGAAGCTATGGCTAGTGGACTACAAATTGTTGGGAGTAAAAATTCTGGAATGGTTGAAATGTTAGATGATCCAAGGGTCATTTATGAAACAGGCAATTATAAAGATTTAGCTAAAAAAATACTGGCACAATATCATTTAGCCATAAAAGAAAATTATAATTATCGAAATATAAAAAGAGTAAATGAATTATATAATCCTAAAAATGTTTGTTATAATTTAATAGAATTATATCAAAGAACAATAATTAATTATGCTAAAAAGGAAGTATTATTAAATGATTTTCAAAATGTTATAAAAGATTATATTAAAGAACCCATAATAAAAATTCAACCGGAAAAATCGGGTTTAGCTAATTTAGTTTATCGTCTTTATACTAAAAGTAATATTTATATTTTGAAAAAATATAAATATCAATATAACTTTGATTTAATTGATAAGTTATATAATATTTATGAAAAAAATAATATTGCTTTTATTAGGCCAATTAATTCCCAACCTATTTCTTATAAATATACCTATTATAATATCTTTCCTTATTATAAAAAAGATAAAAAGAGAATTATTGATTTAGATTATTTACAAAAAATTATTAATGCTCAAAGACAAGTTAATTTAGAAGACGCAATAGTAAATAAATGTGATTATTATTATAATAATATAAATATAGATAATATTAATAAAGAAGATATTCAATATGTTAAAGAGATATTTAAAAATTTAAATAAAGAAGAATTAAAAGGAAATTATTTAAATCATGGAGATATTCAAAAAAGTAATATTTTAACTAGTAATAAAAAGAATTATTTAATTGATTTTGATGAGGTAAACGTGGGGCATTATTTATATGATTATGCTGTTATAATTATTAAGATGGGGACTAGAAATAATAAAATTGATTATGTTATGTTAAATAATTTAAAAGAATTAATAAAAAAAGATAATATGACTTTTAATGATTTAGATTTTTATAATATAATTATATTATATTTATGTAAAATTCTATTAGAAAAATATTATTTACATAGTATTAAGAAAATTAATTTATTTAGTAAAAAACAACAAAAAGATAGTTATCAAAAATATTTAAAGTTTTTAAAAGAAATAGAAAATTATCGAGGTGAATATGAATAATAAAAGAATTATAGCTATTATGGGGCCATCGGGAGCTGGTAAAACTACTTTAGGAAATAATTTAAAGTATCAAAATGGAATTGTTATTCCGAGACATGCAACTACAAGAGAAAGAAGAAGTGATGATAGTCCAGATTTTTATCGCTATTTTAGTCATCAAGAATTTGCTGATTGTTATCAAAAAGAAAAGTTTTTAATTGCCTCAGGTGATAGTCCAGTTATAAAATATGGTAATGGTAATTTTTATGGTATTTTAAAAGAAGATACTTATGCATCTTTTAAATTAAGTAATGATATTTTAATATATACATCATATAAAGATATAAATGCTTTATTAGATTTAAGAGAAAAATATTTAATTCAAATATTAAATTTAACTTTTCAAAATATTGAAGAAGGGGTTCAAAGAAGAATTTTAAATAGTGGAAGAAATCATACTTTAGATGATATTAAAAGTCGGATTTATTGGGCATTAAAAGATGATGAAAATTATCGTAAGTTAATTGATGCGTATGCCAATACTATTTATACGGATATTTATGGGGTCGAAGAAACTTATGAACAAGCTTGTCAAATTTTAAAACTTAAAAAGAAGGGAAGATAATGATGGAATATTGGGATTTATATGATAAAGAGAGAAATAAATTAAATAAAGTAGTTAAAAGAGGAGATTATTTACAAGATGATGAATATCATTTAGTAGTTAATGCTTGGATTAGAAATTTGAATAATGAATTTTTAATAACCCAAAGAAGTGCGAATAAAAGTTATGCTTTTAAATGGGAATGTACGGGTGGTTCAGCTTTAAAAGGCGAAAGTTCTTTAGAAGCAGCTATAAGAGAAGTCAAAGAAGAATTAGGTATTGATGTCTCTAAATGTCCAAATAAGTTAATTGGATCTACTTTAAGACATTATGATGGTTGTCCAGATATTTTAGATGTATGGTTATTTGAATGTGATGTAACTTTAGATAAAGTAATAACTCAAGAAGAAGAAGTAAATGATGTCATGTGGGCTAGTCAAAGTAAAGTGCGCGAATTATATAATGAAGAAAAATTTGAAGCCAATGCTTATTTTGATGAAGCCATAAGAAATCTTCAAGATGCTGTCTATTATATTGGTTTTAATGCTAATAATGCGATTTGTAATGATAATTTCTTTGCGGGTTCCATTACTTTATATCCCACTAAAGAAAAAGGCAATATTTATTATTCAAATAAATTATTAAAAGATACTAAAAGTGCGGAATTTATGCAAAAGTATCATGATTTTGTTTATAAAAAAGCTCAAGATATTAAACAAAATAATCTAAATTCTTATTTTATTTGTTTTAATGAAAAAATTCGTAAGTTATGTGCAGATATGCAAGATATTAATATTGTTAAAAGTAATGCCACTAAAATTTTAGATGAGTTAAATAATAAATTTATTACTAGAGATTTAGCTAAAAAATATGTGCCAATATTAAATTATTTAAAATTAAAAAATAAAATAGATTATCCGGAAATTTGTCAAAAACTAGGTGTCGATAAATTTGTTTTACAAGGCGATACTGGAGCTGGTGGTGATAGTACTTATTTAGTAATTAAAGAAAGTGATATGCCAATACTTGATGAAGAAAAAGAATATTGTGTTTCTAAATATATTAAAAATACGCCTTTAAATATAACTTTAATAATCTATGATGATGATATTCTTCTTTTACCTATTTCGGCTCAATTAATTTATATTACTGATAAAAAGTTTAAATATGTGGGTGGGGATTTTGTTTATCCTCAAACTTTAGATAATAAAATTAAAAAGCAAATTAAAGAAAGTAGTTTAAAAATTGCTCAAGAAATTCAATCTTTAAACTACCGTGGTATTTTAGGGATAGATTATCTTTTATGTAATAATACCCTTTATTTTATGGAGATAAATCCTCGTTTTCAAGCTTCTAGTTTTTTAATAAGTCTTATTTTAAGAGAAAAATATCAAATAGATATTGCTAAATTACATTATGAAGCTTTAACTGGTGGTAAAATGCCCAATATAGAATTAGAAAAAATAGATTATAGTTTTGTTAATTGTAGTACTGAAGAAGAATTTAAAGAATTAAATGATTATCAAGTTTTAGATAAAGGTTATTTTAAAGATAATAAATCATCAGTTTATAGGAAAATTTTTACAAGAAGTATTATTAATGAAGATGAATTTGAAAAAGAAATGACAAATAATTAATAATTGTGTATAATATTTACGGTGTTAGAAGAGGTGAGATAATGACTGAGCCAGAATTAAAATTTGAAAAAGAAAAACTAGCCACTATTTTAAAACAAATTAAAGAATTATTAAAAGATCGCCAAGAAGAATTAAAAAGATTTGAAGAAGATTTTATTGGTTCAAGAGAAGATTTATGGCGGATGAAATATCAAAAAGAAGTACATATTAAAAATATTGAATATTCAGTAAATAAACCTTATTTTGCTAGAATAGATTTTCAATATGCTGATAATGGTAAAAAAGAAAGTATCTATATTGGTAAAAATGGTATTGCGGTTGGTCCTAATATTATTGTAGTCGACTGGCGGGCACCGATTAGTTCTTTATACTATGATTCCGAAGTAGGAGAATGTAGTTTTGAAGCACCAGAAGGTATAATTAAAGGCCAAATGGATTTAAAAAGACAATTTGAAATTGAAGATGGTGTTCTTCTTAATTATTATGATGTGGATTTAGTTTCTAATGATAGTTTATTACAAAAATATTTAAATGATAATAATGATTCAAGATTAAAAAGTATAGTTTCGACAATTCAAAAAGAACAAAATGAAGTTATTAGAAAAAAATTATATGATAACTTAATTATTCAAGGAGTGGCAGGTTCTGGAAAAACGACTGTTGCCTTACATAGAATAGCTTATTTAGTTTATAATTATATAAAATCTGTTAGTCAAAATCAATATCTTGTTATTGGTCCTAATCCCGTCTTTTTAAAATATATTAAATCTGTTTTACCAGATTTAGATGTATCAGAAGTTAATCAATCTACTTTTGAAGAATTTACTAAATTGTATATTAAAGAAGATTTAAATATTAATCCTGCTGATAAAAAAGTTAATTTAAGTATTGGAGGAAAAATTAATACCGATATTGATAAATTTAAATGTTCGATGAAATATAAATATATGTTAGATGAATTTTTAAAAGTTTATATTTCTAATTTAACAAAAAAAGATTTAAAAATAGATAATTTTGTAGTTATAAGTAATCAAAAGATAACTGAATTATTTAATTTAACATCTTCTAATGCTTCTTTAGAAGCTAGAATTGAATTAACAATTAATCGGATGGTTAAATATATTGAAGATAATTTAGATAATATTATTTCGAAATATAATGATTATAATTTTGAAATATTTAAAGATGCTAGTACTATAGAAGAGAAGAATAAATTAAGAAATATTTTTGCTAAAAATATTGCGATGTTAAAAAAAGGAGCTCGTAGTTTGATTAGAAAATATTTTACTAATGCTAATGTTCAAACAACTAAATTATATAAATTATTTATTAGTGTTATTGAAAATTATAATATTTTTAATTATCAACATCTTACGGAATTAAAGAAAAATACTCTAGGATCTTTAAAAATTAATTCTTATGATTTTGAAGATTTAGCAGCGTTAATATATATTAAAAGTATTATAAATCCAAATAAAGATTATGAAAAGATTCGTCATGTAGTAGTTGATGAAGCCCAAGATTTAGGAGAATTTAATTTCTATGCTCTAAAGCAAGTTTTACCAGCAGCGACTTTTAGTATCTTTGGGGATTTAGCTCAATCAATTTATGATTATCGAAGCATTGATAATTGGGAGCGAGTTAATGCGGTAATGTTTGACAGTGGTGCCGAGATAATTAATTTTGGTAAAAGTTATCGGACCACGGCAGAAATTATGGATGTTGCTGATGATGTTGCTTTATGGATGGGCTTAAATAAATCAGATTTAGTAGTAAGACATGGTAATGATGTGACATTTAATAAAATGAATGCGGAAAATATTCCTGAATATATTAAAAAGAAAGTATTAGATTTTAAAGCTAAAGGTTATAAAACAATTGCTATTATAAGTAAAACACATTTAATGTCATGTTATATTAATGATGATTTAGAATTAGAAGGAATGAAAATTCCTAATGTAACAATTAATGATGATGTTTTATCAGATGAATTTGCTATTTGTACTATTTCTAATCAACTTGCTAAAGGATTGGAATTTGATGCTGTTATCATAAATGATGCTAGTGAAAATATTTATTCATCAACTAATAATTTAGATATGAAATTATTATATGTGGCCATAACAAGGGCATTACATGAATTAGATATTATTTATACTAATGAATTAACTAAACCATTACAAAAAAGATTAACAAAAGAAAGATAAAATAAAAGACTTGAATCACAAAATTTTTCAAGTCTTTTTCTTTAGTCTAAATCGCCACTATCATCATTTTGATTTTGATCTTGATTATCATTATTATTTTGGATATCTGCATTATTGTTATTATCTTGAGTATTATTGTTATTATTATTATTATCAACCATATCATTAACATTACTATCAATAGTTCTTGTACTAATAACTAACCCTGTACTAGCATTTTTAGCAAATATTGTATATTCGGCTTTAACAACAAATGTATAATCGCCACCAGCAGATACTAAATAATTAAAGGTATTACTTGTTGTTGAACCAATTCTTGTATCATTACCATTTGCATCTCTTAAATAAATAACATAATTTAGATTACCAATATTATTATTATTATATTTAATGCGATCATCATAGAATCCTTGGGCTTCTTCTTTGCCAACATAGTCAGTAAACATATCTAAAAGATAAGTTGGATTAATTGCATCCGGTGTTTTAATTGGGTCCCAACTAAGAGTAATAACATTTCCGGAATAATTATATTTACCATTTTTAGGATTATCTAGGGTACTAAATCTTTTAGATACTTCCGTAGGTTCGGTACCTTCTAAGAAATATTCATATCTTTTTAAACTATCTGGAGTATATTCACTTGGAAGTTGATAAGGATAACTACCAATTTCTACTTGGGTTTTAACAACATCTTTAGGCATTTCAAATTTCTTACAACCTTTATGAAGTTTGGCTAAATTTTTCATAATACTAGTTCTCGCTGTACCACCAGTACCACTTGTAAAGTTAAAGTTTTCTGTTTCTCTTGCTTCACTTTGTTTATTTAAATCTTCAAAACCATACCAGAAAGCAATCGCATATTTAGAAGAGTAGGTAATATACCAGGAATCTAGAATAGCCCCACTACTTAAATTGTATTTAGTTTTATCGGCTTTACTAAGGTTAGTTGTTCCGGTTTTACCTGCAATACCATCTGAACCAACTGTTCCTTTATTATCTTTAAAATGATCAGATCCATAAACATCATCTAATATTGAGGTTAACATAAATGCGGATGATTCTTCCATAATTTTTTCTTTAGTATAACTATGGGTATATTCTTTTTCCGTTTCGGTATTATATATTCTTGTATAAGCATAAGGTTCGATATAATAACCACCTCTAGCAAATGCGCCATAAGCCGCAGACATTTGTAGTGGAGAAGCTTGAATTGTACCACCACCAATTGAGGCCGGTTCAATTAATTCAGAACCATAATCAATTCCTAAACTATGAGCAAAATTTTCAATTAATTTTTTATCTTTATCATAAACTTGTCTAAATACTTTTAAAGCCGGAACGTTTCTTGAATCACTTAAACCATAACGAATAGTAATAATTCCTTTATGACCATTATCATAGTTCGATATTGAAGAAGTACTATTACGATATAAAGTATAATTATCATTTACTTGAGCGTAACTACTATGATTTAGATATTCGATATAAGGACCATAATCCATTATTGGTTTAGCAGTAGATCCCGGTTGTCTTTTAGTTAAAGCAAAATTTGTTCCATTAGCTTGATAATTACGGCCACCTGACATAGCTAGAAGAGCACCCGTGTCAGTTGAGGTAATCGCAATACCTTCTTGAATTGTTTCAGAAGGGAATTTGTAAACTTCGCCTTTTTCAACTTTTTCAACCGCAGCTTGTAATTCCGGATCATAAGTAGTATAAATTTTTAAAGCAACTTTTCTTGCATCAATATCATATTCATCTTGGACTTCTTTTATAACAAAGTCTACAAATGCTTGATAAGTTTCTACTTTTAATCTTTGTTTAGTTTGATCAATTAAAAGGGTTTCCACCGGTATTTCTAAAACCGCATCCTTTTGTTCTTCCGTAATATAACCATGTCTTACCATATATTTTAAGACATTCGTTTGTCTTATTCGACATCCTTCGGCATTACTATAAGGATTATACCAAACGGGATTTTGGAACATTCCGACAAGTAGGGAAGCTTCCGCTAAATTGATATCACGAGCACTTTTACCAAAATAATATTGACTAGCTTCTTCAATACCCCAAATACCATCACCGATATTGATGTCTCCCGCATTAGCAAACCATAAACTATTGAAATAGAACTCTAAGATTTCTTCTTTCGTGTAGTTGGCCTCTAATTTGAAGACAGACATATAAATATCTTTAAACTTTCTGATAATTCCGGCAAGACCTTCATCTTCTTTACCATTAAATTTTTGTTTCATAAGTTGCATATCAATAGTAGAGGCCCCACCATAATTTTTACCAATTAATTGATATAGAGAAGCTTTAATAAAACGGGCTAAATCGATACCATTATGTTGAAAGAATCTCGAGTCTTCGGTAGCAAGCAGGGCATCAATTAAAACATCTGGTATTTCATCATAAGTTAAAATTGTACTGTTAACTTCACCAACTCTCGCAAATTCTTTACCATTAATATCATACAAAATTGTTGGTTCTTTTTGATATAAATTTTCTTTGTTAAAGTCGGGTGATGTAATAACAATATAAAGTAAGAAGGCTAGAGCTAAACTAATAACGGCAATCGCAATTACTAAAATAATATTTAAAACTGATTTCCAGCCTTTTTTCTTTTCGCCTTTTTCTTTTGGTTTAACTTTCTTTTTAACTTTTTCTTCCGCGTCTTTGACTTTCTTTTTTAATTCTTCTTTTTTCATAAGAGACCTCCTCGTATTAAATCGACATATTTTAAATAATTTAATCCTTTACTATAATTATATTCTAAAAGATAACCATATTCTTTGATAAATTCATAAGGAATACTTTTTCTTTTCTCGTTATCTATAAAATTAATTAAGTCCGGACCATTTAGTAAATATATTAAACCATTTATTTGAATGATTAAAAATACTATTCCGTTATGTCTTATAACACTTCTAATATGTTTCAGTTGATGGGGATGAATATTACTAAGAGGAAATGATGTCTTCGAATTAGTATGTTTAGCATCAAATTCAATATATTTACCTTTATATAAACCATTATAATCTAGTGTTGATTGACTAGCAAAATATGCTTTATCGATTACTTGTTTATTATCGTGATAACTTACTTTAACTACCCCAATAGGAGTGGGCTTTTTATAGATAAGAGCAATATCGTGTTCCAGTAAATATTCATTGGTGTCATTGATTATTGCTTCTAAATCCATCCCTCGGTTGGCGTAATTAATATTTTTGGTATATTGTTTTTTAATTTGATTTGGATAATTCAACATATTTCACCACTTATAATTATAGCAAATTTTTGATTGTTTATAAACCTTTTAGCAAATAAAAAAAGCTTACTTTACATAGTAAGCGTAATATTCGTCAAATGTAATGTTGTTTTCATAGATGTAAGTAGCGGCTTCCACCCCAACATAACGGAAGTGCCAAGATTCAAATTTATAGCCCGTAATATCGACTTTATCTTCGGGATACCGTAAAATAAAACCATATTTATGGGCATTTTCTAAAAGCCATTTATAAGAATCAGTTTCGTGAAAATTACTAGATGAAGTGCCTTTTTCAAAGATGTCAAGTGAATAACCTGTTTGATGTTCGGAGTAACCCGGACGAGCAGCGATAGAATCCGCATATTCCGTTCCTAATTTTTTATATTCATTATAGACACTTTCTTGTTTTTCGTGGGTCCGGTAAGAAGAATTAACCATTAAATAAAAGCCCGCTTCGTGACTTGCTCGCCACATATTTAAAAAAGCATTATAAGTATCTTCGGTTACTTTTTGGCTTCCTAACTCCCCATAAGCATAATCCATACCAACACTTACTAAAGTTTCCGGGGTATAAGATGCATCTAGATAATTATATTTATTAACTAACATTAATTCTTTTTTGGAAATATCTGTTGGTGTTGGATCGGTGTAGTATTCTTTATTTGTGTTCGTATTAATTCTTTCCACAATTTCTCTTAATGGTTTATCTTGTTCTTCCTTTTGATAATCTAGGTAATCATAAAATTTATCATAGATAAAATATTTTTCTTGAACTAGATTAATATATAAATCATTTTTTTCATTATCTAAAATATATGCAATTTCTTTATCTTTAAATTTATCTTTGATTATTTTGATGTCTTCTTCAGTATAACCTAGCAAACCTAATTTATAATCATAAGTCTTTTCATATTCTTTTTGATTTTTAATTTTAATATACGAATATAACCCAATACTTAGGAATAATCCTAAAACTACAACAATTACAGCAACTTTTTTAACCCCACTTTTTATTTTTAACTTTGCCATCTTGGCCCTCCTTATTATAGTTAACATTATTGTATCATAAGTATTAATTATTTTAAATAAAAAAAATTTAATAGGTTGGGGAACTATTAAATTTTTTAGAAAGGATTTGAAAAACTGATTCAAAAAAATATTTACAATTTAAAATACAACCAAAACCCCAACTAACAAAGATAAAATATCCTTGCTAAATTAAGTATAACATAGATTTCTTAAAATAGTACCGGACAAAAAAAGAAATTGCTATTTTTTTCTTAAAGATAAGACTTTTACATAGTTTTTTTCTGGATAATTTATATCATTAGTTAAGTCATAGCTAAAAGTTTTTTCCATATCTTGAAGAGAAGAGTACTTTTTATATTGGACTTTTTCTTGCATTTCTTGTAATTCTTTTTCTTTTTTATTTTTCCGATCTAATAAATTTTGAATTTTATCTTTTAATTTATTTCTTTTTTTAAACTTTTTTAATCTAGTGCCATAAGTAAATAGAATAACTCCTTTATAAGGTATATAAGTTAATAAATTAATGAGTAATGTTAATTTAAGGGGAAAATCATTATGTAAAAATAAGAAGAGTAGTACTTCAACAGTATAAAGTATTAGGTTATATATTTCTGATGTAATAATTTTATGATTAACTTCTTTTAAATTGTCTTTGTTATGACTTAAATCTTTATTAATAATTTCTAAAGCATTTTCTTCATTTAAGATATCGGTAAAATCATAAGAATCATTGGCTTTTTCAACTATATCAATTTTGCCATTTTCATTTGATAACGCTCCCAAATTATTATTTAATTTAATTAATTCTTGATTCATAGTAAATGCCTCCTTAAAAAAGCATTAACTAGTATAATTAAAAAAGAAAAAAAGTCAATATTATTTTGACCTTTGACTTTAAAAAATTATTTTAAGGAAACTTGATAAATTGGTCACTTTTTAATTTTCTTTAAACATTTTTATTTGAAAAAGGGTAACATTATGAGAAAATCAGAGAAATATCTTTGTAATATCATAATACTTATTATTGTGATTTTAATCATTCTAACTTGTCAAAACTAGTTAATTCCCCTTTTCATCACACATAATAGCATAAAAATTATTTATAGACAATGGAATTGTTGAAATTTCCTTTTTTGTCCGGTACTTTAATAACAAATGTTTGGTATAATATTTATGGAACCTTAATAGGTTGGGTGGAGCCAAACTTCTATAAAAGAGGGGAGGCGGTTATTATGAACAAGAAGGATTTATTAATCTTTGCTCAAGTAATAATAATTTTTCTTTTGTTACTATTAATATTTATTTTAATATAATAAAATAAATCCACCTAACTCATTTATGATTTAGGTGGAAATCAACAAATTATTTGGCAACACTCAACAACGTAAAATATTAAGTGTTCCTTTTTTATTTTATGTCAATTTCTTTGACATATTCATAATAACATAAAATTAAATTTTTGACAAGTCGATCGAATTCAACGGGTCGCGTTTTTAAAGTACGGGTGCGAATAAACAATCATAAAAAAAGTGATTAATCTCGAAAAATACCTTATAATTA
>CANQHT010000010.1 GCA_947623705.1 uncultured Bacilli bacterium | reverse complement strand
TCTTCTTTTATTAATTTTACTTCATTATCTTCATTTATACCAATTATTCTATAACGATTACTACTATCACATTCTTCATTTAGACAAACATAGTTATCAACCTCATTCTTTACTCCTTGATAACGATAAAGTCCACCTTCTAAATCACTATTTAATCCTTTTGAATTTATCTTTCTAATTGTTTCTCCTAATGTTAATTTATCATAATATAAATAGCAATAACTTGTTTTACTAGTATCTAATAAAACAACATAATTTTCATAATCATAATCTAAAACATCATTTATTACTTTACCATTTATATCAGTACATCCACTTTTTTCTTTATTAAAATGATATCCTATTGTAGGTAATTCATCGCTACTTTCTTGATAATCGCCTTTACCACTTGTTTGTTCTAGCATTAAAGCAAATTGTTTCAAATTAGTTTGTTCTTTTAATTTAACTTTTGGTAATTCTTTATATTCGTTATCTTTTTTATTAAACACAAAAAACATACTAACTATTAGTACTATTCCTATACTTAAATATATTAGTATATTTTTATTTTTCTTCAACATAAGACATACCTTCTATCCTATGTTTCTATTATAAAATATTACCCCCCCCAGTCAACACTTTTTAAAATTTAACGTTTTAAATTCTTGAATAATTTTTGTAAATAATTTTGAATAATTTATCTTGCCAGTTCAATTAATTTATCTAGTAATTCGCTATAACTTATGCCGGCATTTTCCATTAATTTGGGATACATACTTATTTCGGTAAATCCCGGTAAAGTATTAATTTCATTAAGAATAATTTTATTATCATTTTGAATAAAAAAATCTACTCTAGATAGTCCTTCACAATTACAAACTTGATAAGCTTTTTTAGCTACTTCTTGAACACTTTTAATTATATCTTCATCAATATTTGCTGGTATAACGGTATTAACAACACTATTATTATATTTAGAATCAAAAGAATAGAAATTATCATTTGCTAAAACTTCCCCTAAAGCACTAGTTATTAAATCATTATTGCCTAATACAGCACATTCTACTTCTCTTCCCTTTATACCTTCTTCAATTAAAACTTTAGTATCATACTTAAATGAATCTTCTAAATAATTATAAAAATCATCATAATTATTAACTTTATTTACTCCAACTGAAGAACCCGAATTAACGGCTTTAATAAATATTGGCAATTCATATTCTTTTTTTACAAATTCTAATATTTCTTCTTTATTTACTTTTTTATAATCTCCATTATTAACTAAAGTATATTGATTCTTATATTTTTTAACACAAACTCCTTTAGCAACATTTATCCCATTGGCTTTTAAAAGCATTTTAGTATATTCTTTATCCATACAAATTGAAGATGCTAAAGTATGACAACCAACATATCTTTTACCAAGTAAACTTAAGAAACCTTGAATTGTTCCATCTTCCCCATTTTGGCCATGTAAAACCGGAAAAACGACATCAATATCTTTTAAATAATCCACAATATTATCAATTTTTTTAATTTCTTCGATCTTATCATTGATAGTTAATATTTTAACTTTCTTAACATCTTTAGTATATTCATAAAACTCACCATCTTCACTAATATAAATTGGATAAATAGTATATTTATTTTTATCTAAATGACTAATTACACTAGTACCAGATACTATAGAAACTTGATGTTCATTAGATTTACCTCCAAAAATAACGGCAACTTTCAAATTATTAATCCTCCTTTAAAGCCTCATAAATTTCCATAAAATGCATACCATTGGATGCTTTAATTAAAATATTATCATCCTTTCTTAAAATATTTTTTAAATCTTTAATGGCCTCTTTATTATCATTGTATGTTAAAATATTTTCTTTGTTAAAACCTAAAGATAAACTTTTTTTGGCAATAAAAGAAGCATAATTTCCTACAGTTACTAATATATCAATTTTATTTTTTAAAATAAATTCTCCTAGAGATTCATGTAGGCTTTGACTATATTTACCTAACTCTAACATATCTCCTAAAATTGCTATCTTTCTGCCCTTTAAAGTACCTAAATAATTAAGAGCACTAACCATTGAATCATAATTAGCATTATAACAATCATTAATAATTAACATATCATGAATTCTTTCGATTTCCATTCTTCTTTTAGATAAATGATAATTTAAAATACCTTTTTGAATATTTTCTATTGAAATATTAAAATATTTACCTACCGATATGGCCGCTAAAGAATTCAATATAAAATGTTCTCCCGGAGTATTTATTTGTATAACTTCCGTATTAGCTTTATCAATACTAAATTTACTATTAAATTCATTCATTTCAATATTATAAGCTCTTAAATCACCATTATTGATGCCATAAGTAATAACTAGTAAATTATCTTTATTTTCTTTAAACCAACTTTGTAATAAATCATTATCGGCATTAATTATTATTTTTTTATCTTGCATACCATCTAATATTTCTAATTTAGCTTTTAAAATATTTTCTCTAGAACCAAGTTTTCCAATATGAGCTGTTCCAACATTTGTAATAAGACTTAGTGTGGGTTCGGCAATTTTAGAAAGAGCACTTATTTCTCCTAAAGAATTCATTCCCATTTCCACTACTAACATATTATGATCTTTTAATTTTAAAATTGTTAAAGGAAGCCCCAAATGATTATTAAAATTACCTTCGGTTTTTAAAACATTAAATTCGGTTTCTAATACACTTGCTACTAAATCTTTGGTACTAGTTTTACCGACACTACCAGTTATAGCTACCACTGGAATATCATATAATTTTCTTTTTAAATGGGCTAAAGTTTGTAAGCATTTTAAAGTATCGGAAACTAAAACGATAAAAGCTTCCGGATATTTTTTTAACTCTTCTTTATCTAAAGAGATATCTTTATTTAAAATACATCCTTTAACCCCTTTCTTTAATGCTTCAAGATACATAGTATTTCCATCAAAGACTTCTCCTTTAATACCGACAAAAATATCACCATTTATAATCGTTCTCGTATCAGTTGAAAAATTATCTAAGATAATATCTTTACTTCCTTGAATTAAAATACCATCACAATCATTTATTATATTATTAACAATTAAATCTTTCATAAACTACCTTTCAATTAATTCTTTTACTGTATTATATAACTTTTCATTGGCTTCTTCTAAAGACATATTTCCTACTTTAAAAGGTTCACCAAATGTTATTTTTAAATTATGGGTCCGAAAATGATAATTACCCGTTATCGCAAAAGGAACAATGGTGGCATTTGTTTTCTTAGCCATCGAAACTGCCCCAAATTTAAACGGTAATAAAATCTCTTTGGTTTTATTTCTAGTTCCTTCCGGAAATAATCCTAAAGCAAGACCTTTTTCTAAAACTTCAATGGCTTTTTCTTTCGCATTCTCATCATGAATTTCTCTATTTACTGGTATACAACCTACACCTTTAAAAAACCATCTAGTTTTATAATCTCTAAAATATTCTATCTTCGCCATATAATGAATGGGCCGGTCTGTTTCCAGCATGGCTAAACATTGATCCATAATGTGAATATGATTACCCACTACAATTATTGCTCCTTCTTTCGGAATAACTTTACTATTTATAGCTTTATAAGGATAATAAAACTTAAACAACCATTTTAATGAATATTTACCTAAATTATAACCAAACATCCCAAATTCATTTTTCCGAAATGATTTGAAAATTAAAAAGATTATATACAGGCATAGAAGGATTAAAAATATTAATAACCAAAACATATACTCACCTATATATAATCATATCATAAAATTATTTATTAATATATAATTTTCTTTCTCTCGGAATAAAAATTTCTCTCAAATTAGCAAAATAATTTTTAATAAATTCTGGGTATTCTGAAGGTGTCATTTCTTTTCTATTTTCTACCATTTTTCTAAATGCCCATAAAATAAAATTAATATTACCTTTACTTTCATTAATTAAAGTAGTTATTACCTCATCATTTAATAAAGGACTATCAGGATTTAAATCATAAGTATCCCCTAAAATCTTTTTAACTGAATCCAATTCATTCGTGTAACTTACTTCAATTACTTTAGTATTTGGTACAGTAGTATTAGGTTTACTTGATAAAGTAATTAAATAATGAAAATATTTATTTAAAATATTAAACATATATGGTTGATAAATATTATCAAATACTCCAATATTATCAAAATTATCAATAATAATAACTAATCTTTCTTTTATATCTTTCGAAATTAAATTATTAAGTCTTTGAAATAATAATTCGGGATTATTAAGTAATTCTTCCATTACAAAAACTCTTTTAGAATCATTAGTCATTAATAATATTTCCATTTGTTCTAATAAAGTATGAATTTCACTTTCAAAACTACTATATTTTTTAAGATAATTTTCATTTGTTTCTTCAATCTTAATACTTAATAATATTTTTTGAATTAGTAAAAGTGAATGATATAAACAAAAGTAATTAGGATAATCCATTCTAATTGTTTCGTTAATTGTACCATCAACTAAAATATTGTTATCATTATAATTCTTATTTTTTAAAGCTTTTATAACGACACTTTTCCCAGAACCAGAAGGTCCAGTTAAAATAACATTTTCTTTTTTTAAATCAATTTCATTAATTATTTTTGCTACAGGAACCATATAAAACATATTAAAACCCCTTTTCTTTAAATTACAAGTTTGTATTATAGCACTTTTTTTCAAAAACACCAAATTATTTTAAGAGAAATGATAATGGCTTAAAAATATACGGACTTAAAAAATATAAAATAATATTAATTATAAACACATACAATATTATATATAAATTACTTTTAAAATTATGCATAATTTTTTCCTTAATTAAATTATCTTTGCGATAAATAAACATGCCAATCATTAAACGACCAATCCGAATACATTTTTTAACAAAAATAATTAAAAGAATAAACACGAGTAATTTATTAACCATTAAATAAATTAAAATATATAGAAGTCCTTTTATTTTAAAAGCCATATAAAAAGCATTTATTAGAAAACCAAAAGATAAACTTTCATAAAAAAGATAAAATAAACTAAATGGTATACCAATTACAAAAAATGAAGAAATTAATAAAAGGGACATAATAGTTAAATATTTTAAGATACCATTATATTTAATAACATTGTAGTTATTTAAAGTAGTTAACAAATTATTAAGAGTATCTTCATCTAAAAAATGAAAATAAATAATACCTGCCAAAATACCAATGGCAATGATTGCTATGACAAATACAAGATAATTGCGATTTTTAGAGAGTATTCTTTGCATATTCTTTATCACCCGCTAAAGAATATGCAAAAAGTCTTTTAAAAAGAACTTAAATGTGATATATTTTTATTGCGAGGTGGAAATTTTAATGAATAAAAAAGCCAGAAAGATAGCAACTTGGATTATGTTACTTATAATGGTTGCCAGTGTAGTTGCTAGTGTTATTATTTACTTTGTTCGTTAATAGATAAAAATTAAATAACTATGAACTATCTTAATTTGGGTAGTTCTTTTTTATATTTTAAACTTTTTAATTAATAAAAAATGTGCTAAAATTATACTAAGTGAGGGATTGACAATGGATAGTAAAATATTTAGAGAGTATGATATTCGGGGAAAAGTACCAAGTCAAATTAATGAAGATGTGGCTTATAAAATTGGGTTAGGTTATGGTTCTTACTTACAAGAGTTTTTAGGGCAAAAATCTTGTGTTATTGGAAGAGATAACCGGGTATCTTCTAAAAGTTTAAGAGATAGTTTAGTAAAAGGATTACTCGAAACTGGAATTAATGTTTTAGATTATGGTCTTATAACTACCCCAATGCATTATTATACGAGATATGTTAATAATTTATTTGGCATAATGATCACCGCTAGTCATAATCCAAGTGATGAAAATGGGTTTAAATTTTCTTTTGATGAGTATGCTAATGCTCGTGGAGAAATGGTGCAAGATTTAAAAAAATATATTGATAAAGGTAAATTTATAAAAGGTAAAGGACATTTAGAAGAAAAAGATATTACTGATGACTATATTGATTATGTAATTAGTCATTTAAAAATGGGTAAGAAAAAAATTAAAGTTGTGCTAGATCCTGCGAATGGCGTAACTACAACGATTGCGAGAAAAATCTATGAAAAATTAAATATTGATTTAACAATTATTAATGAAGAAAGTGATGGAACTTTTCCAAATCATCATCCTGATCCAACTATTGAAGATAATTTAGAAGAATTAAAGAAAAAAGTTTTAGAAGTTAAAGCCGATATTGGCATTGGTTTTGATGGAGATGGCGACAGAATTGGAATAATTGATGAAAAAGGTCATATGGTATCTATTGAAAGTTATGCCATAATTATTTTAAGAAATATTATTGATAAAGTTGAAAATAAAAGTTTCTTATATGATGCTAAATGTTCTGATAATTTTAAAGATGAAATATTAAGACTTGGTGGTAAACCCGTAATTTGCCGGACTGGTTCTAGTTATACGCAAGAAAAAGTTTTAAGAGAAAATATTCCATTTGGCATTCAATATGTGGGACATATTTCCTTAAATGATCGGTTATTTAGTACGGAAAGTGCCATGTATTCTTCTTTGAGAATTATTGAAATATTATCGAAAACGGATAAAACTTTAAGTGAACTTGATCAAACTGTTCCCAAATATTTTAATACCCCTGAAGAAAAATTTCCCTCAAATGATACCCAAAAATATGAGGTCATTAAAAATATTCAAAAATATTGTGATAAGAAAAATTATAAATATTTAGAAATAGATGGCTTAAAAGTAATGTTTAAAGATGGTTGGGCTTATGTAAGAGCTAGTAATACAGGACCAAATATTACTTTGAGATGTGAATCTAAAAATGAAAAAGACTTAAATAACTTGGTAACATTATTTAAATCTTTAATTGAAATTTATAATAAATAGAAATTGCTAATCTAGCAATTTTTTTATTTGATAATGGATTCTAAAGCTAAAGTAATCATATCGTTTAAACTTTTTTCCCGGTCTTCACCACTTAAAACGACTTCACTATATTTGGAATCCACGGCGGTTAAGATACAAGATGCTTCCCTCTTAAAATGTTTCGCAATATGTAAAAGACCAAAAGCTTCCATTTCTTCCCCAATTGGATGCACATCACTAGGAATTCTATTTAATACTCGGTCATAATCAATGTATGGGCCAAAGACATCCATCGTTGTAACATCTCCAATATGAAGTTTATAACCAAGTTCTTTTGCCGTTTTCTCAATTTTATTATTTAAGTCTTCTGATGGATAAGCAATATGTTCTTTAGAATCATCAAAAGTATAAGCAAAATTAGATTCCGAATAAGCGCGACTGGCTAAAATTAAATCGGGAACATTAACTTCCTTGCTTACTACCCCACAAGTACCAATCCGAATAATTTTTTTAACATTAAAATAATGGAATAATTCCCAAGAATAAATACCCATACTAGGCATACCCATTCCAGAACCAATGACTGATACCCGAATACCTTTATAAAATCCGGTAAAACCTAACATATTTCGTAAATTACAAACTTCTTTAGCATCTTCTAAAAAATTTTCCGCAATATATTTTGCTCGTAATGGGTCCCCGGGCATTAAAACAAGTTCCGCAATACTTCCTTTCTCCGCATTAATATGAATTGGATCTTCCCCAATAAACATAAAATCATCTCCTATTATTATTGTATCAAAAAAAATGTTCTTTGAAGAACATTTTATCTTTTTTTAGACATAAGTTTACACTATAATTAATTCTTTATTATTAAAGTCTTTTCCTGCCGTATTAACAAACTCTTCACTCCCAATAATTGTAACTGGTGTATCTTTATAAGCATTATAATTTAAATCATAATCTATTTTTATGCGTAATTTTAAATCATAATCGACAAATATTTTATTAACAATTTTAATTAAATAACTAATAATGGCTTTATTTTCAGCATTAATATATAAAAGAAAGTCTCCTTCTAAAAAAGCTAAATCATGAACAATTTTTAAAATACTTAAAATATCACCTTCCGTAATTAATACTTTATTATTTATCTCTTTTTCTAAAACTGTTTCGGTATTCGTAAATTCTAAATATTCTAAAATATCATCTACTGTTGGCCCTAATCCTAAAGGATTATCTAAATTTAATAATTTACTAAAATTATCTAAATCATTTGTTAAATATTCTAATAAAACATCATATATTCCATTATTCATTAGTTCTTTCACTTTCTTCTTCTCTTATTAACCGGTCAATAAATCTTAAAACATTATGCAAATCATAAGATACCCCATTAATCGCTTTATAAATATTGCTATGCCAATTATTAACGGAGGTATGAAATATTCTTTTAACTCCTAAATCATCAATTTCCCGCATAAATTCAATTAAAACTAATTTCGATAGTTTACTCATTTCAATAAAATTATCAATATTCATAACATAAGTGGCTTCTTCTTTGGCCGGGATTAATTTATCGGGATTTTGCCAGAACTTTTCTAGAATAACGGCACCCGTACTATAAACAAAAGCATAATAACCGGAAAATGAATTTTTACCTTTAATCCGCATTAAATAATTGGAATTATCTAAGATATTGATTCGCTCATCTGTTTCGGCTTGTAAAGTTGCTAAATCTTTTTTATCGGAATTTTTTAAACTTTGACTATTAACTTTAACATTACTCTTTTTTATCATAGTTTCTTGGGGTAAAAATTCCCAGTTAACTTCCGCATTTTCCCCATTATATAAAGCATATAATTTTTTCATAATCCCAATATCTTTATATTTATCTTTATTACTGGCATTTAATTCGGGTAGAACAATTGGTTTTATCTCTAGATGTCTAGCTTGCATTTTCATAAATTCATCTTTAAAAGTCCATCTTGTATATCTTATTCTTTTACCATTATCTAAAATAAAAGTAATTTTAGGATCATACTTCCGGTTTTCTTTAACCACATTTTGTAAAGCTTCTTCATAATTATATAAAAAGATAAAAGTATTATCTAAGGTATTTTCTTCTCTTTCTCTTCTTAAATTGAATTCATAAATAATTTTGGCAAACATTAAATAAAATGTATCAGGATCAAAGCAAGCTGCTAAATCTTGATAAGGAAGGGGTTTTTCAAAGAAATCTCCTAAAGTAAGTAGGCCAGTATAAATTTTATACATTTCTCGGTACATATTTTTTAAATATGTTGTAAAATCAATTCTATCTTTAAATGGTAAATAATCTTTCGTGGCATCATCAAAATAAACTGATTCAATTTCATTATTGATTAAATCTTGTAATTTATCACATTTTTCTTTAAATTTTTGAGCAAAAATTTCATTTAATTCATTACTATCTTTATCAATATTTTCTTTAAAAAAATCTTGCTCTCTTTTTTTAAATTCTTCTTTAGTTAATTTACCAACATCAATATTTTGCGATAAGTAACCTAATAAACCACTAAAAAAATGATATTTAGAATAAGTTAATTTTCTTCCTACACCATCTTTATTGGGACAAGAAACCATTCCCATTGGAAAACTTATAACTCCTTTAGAATTTTTAAAGATTTGACTTAAAGGATTAATATAAGTATTTTCATAAAATTTTTGAAATAAAGTACTTTTACCATCAGGAAGGGATAAATTTTTTAAATTATCTAACTCAAAAAGCCAACTACCATCATAAACTGGTGTTGGGTCAAATAAATAATCGGGAGTTAAATATTTTTCTATCGCCATCATATCACTCTTCTACTATTTAAGTATACCATAGGATGTCGAAAAATAAAAGAATTGTCTATGAGTTTTTACATTCCCATTCTAACTAAAAATTTCTTATTTTTTCGTTAAAACGGGAACAAATTAAATTGTCTCGCCACTTGTGAGACAATTTGCATATCTATTTTATCCTTTAATTATGCCACCATTAGTGACACAATTAATTTTTTTCATTATTTATTTTAAATTCAAATAATTGAACTTTATATGTTTGAGTATCACTGACTATGTCATAATATACAGAGTGCATAGGAACTATAATCACTATGAATACATCATTTTTCCACTTCTAATCTTACTTTTATCTACCTTACATTGTCATTAAACTGTAATTACAAATTCAGACATATATTCAAGAATATTATCAGTTACTTCTTCTATTGGCAATTCTAACCAATTATTTTTAATTGAAATCAAAATTATCTTTATAAATCTAACTTAAATGCCCACATTAGTCAATAGTTATGTGAACAATTAGTACAATTTTTATGTTCTTTTTTAATATGATATATAAGGGTTTATCTTAAATTCAAAACGCAAAAGCATTCAACGTGTTCCGTATTCGGAAACATATCTAAAAGAGTTATGGTATTAATTTTATAATCATCTAATAATATATTTAAATCTCTAGCCAAAGTAATAGGATTACAAGATACATAAATAATTTTTTGAATTTTTGCATTTTTTATTTTATCTAAAACTTCCTTAATGACGCCACTTCTTGGTGGATCTAAAATAATCGTATCAAAATCACCTGTTATTTTATCTATAATATTTTTAGTATCAGCACATATAAATTCACAATTTTTAGCATTATTAAAACATTTATTTATCTCGGCATCTTTAATCGCATTTTCATTTATTTCGACTCCTAAAACATATTTAGCATTTGTACTACTTACAATACTTAACGTGCCAACTCCACAATATAAATCTAAAACTTTTTGGCAATCTTGCGTATTTTGTTTAATTAAATCAAATAAATTAGCACATATAAAAGGATTAACTTGAAAGAAAGCATCAAAACTTACTTTAAATAAATAATCTCCAATTTTATCCATTAAAAAGTCTTCACCATAAATTAATTTATTATTTTGAACTACTCCCACTAATTGATATTTTTTGTTGAAAACTTCTAAGTTATTAACATCATCTTCACTATCAATAATTAAAAGTATTTCATTTTTATAATTACATCTGATTGTTATATTACCGTTTTTTAATCCTAGTAAAGGTAAATCTTTAATTACTTTATTAATCTCTTCCTTACAAAGATAACAATTATCAATACTTACTAATTTATGTGAATCACATTCATAAAAGCCAATACTGCCATTAACAACTTTTAAAGTTACCTTATTCCGATAATTATAACTATCCTTACTTTTAATAATATCTTCTATTTTTACATCGATATGATTATGTTTAAAAATATCTGCAACTTTTTTTAATTTATATTCTAAAGTATTACTTAAAGAGATATGCATTAAATCACAACCACCGCATAAAGAAAAATAAGGGCAAAGAGGTTTAACTCTTAATTTAGATGGTTTAATTATTTTTACTATTTTTCCCTCTAAATAATTTTTCTTCTCTATGGTCTTATCAACTAAAAGAATATCACCGGGTACAGATTTCGGAATAAATATAATCTTATCGTTATAATATCCGATACCTCTACCTAAATTGTCAAATTTTAAAACTTCTATTTCCATACTTATTAATATAGCATAAATCAAAGGAAGAAAAAAGAGTTTATTTTTTGAAACTAAAAAATTAATTGTGGGATTGATTTATTAGAAAATATGATGTAAAATATCTAGACATAAACAAGAAATTATCTGAATATATTTACTTTTATAAATTTATTTGGTATAATTTCATTGAAAATAGATAAAATATTATTGTAGATAATATTTTATCTACGATTGGTCTTAGTAAACTATTTATAGTCTAACGGATCAAACCCGAGTAGGCGCCAAGCGCCGCTTAAAAAAGTAACCTTTATGGTTACTTTTTTAATTGTTTAAAATCTCTTTTTATTTAATTCTTTAGAAATTTTTCTTAGTTCTTCATTCCCAAAAAAATATAATTCAGCTTTTGTATATTTAATGTTATTTTTGTGTTTATATACTGCTTTGTCAATATAAGTTAACATATCAGATACTTGAAATAATCTTTTTTCTTTATGATTAAATACTGCTTTATGTTCAAAACCATTAAAACGTATAAATAGCGAATCTATAATATATCCTAATGGCTTTTGACCATTATCATAATAAAGAACTATTTTATCAAATTTATTAAAATAATCTTCATGTAGTTTAATCATTTTATTTATTTCATTTATAAGTTTCTTCCTTAAAACTTCATTAGAAGAAATATATTTTTTATCAACAATTATGGTATAATACTTTACTGGTATTTTTCTAGAAAATTGATATATAGCATTAAAAATGCTTTTTCGCATTTTTATATCAAATTTAGCATAATCTCCTCTATGCATTATTAAATCTGCCATATGAATCATATCAGTATAACCAATTTTCATAAGTCTTTTATTTAACTTTTCTAATTCAAGGCCAATATTATTATCTTGTTCATGAAAAGTAAATGATATTCCATAAACATCTGATGCCCCTTTTGCAAAACCAAACTCGCCAGTTTCATCTACAAATATATTAAGTCGTTTCATAATATTCACCTCGCCAAAGAATATTATATACTATTTTAATGTATTTTAATACATTTGTCTTTTTCTTTAATATATTTTTTAATTTTATTAATTACTATTTGCAATTAAATCCTTTAACTTATTAATTTGTCTATTTAGTAAAATACATAATCTTTCAATTCTTCTATCACTCATTTTAGTTAAATATTGATACTTATGTAATAAATCATCAAACCATTCTACTAAGCCATCTAACTTACTTATATCAATTCTTTTTAAATCTTTAACAACTTTTATTATTTCATCAAAGGGCATTACTTCATAGAATAATCTACCACTTCCGGAAATATGTAATTCTTCTTCATCATAATACTCGATATTTAAACTTTGACCATTATCAAATATGGGAGCAACATCTAACCATTCTAAAGTATTAACATCTCTTATAATGCCAAAATTATTTAAATGTCTATCTTCATTCATAATTAAATAATCTAATATATACATATTTTCCATTTTTTCCCGAGCATTTTTAATATTATGCTCCTCTAATAATTTGATATAATCTTCATAATCTTCTAAATTATCGTGTCTTTGCATATCATTTCGAATTTGATAACAAGTAACAAGTTCTGTATCTTTATTTATAAAACAAGGGCATTTAGATACGACAATATCTTTATAGGTATCTAAGGTATATTCTACGTGATTAAAACCAAGTCTTTTACATATTTCACTAGCTAGTACTTCATTAAAAGGTTGTAATGTTTCATTTTTATAACCACTTTTTAATAAATATCTCGTTCCTTTATCAATAATCCAAGCTTTCTTTAGCATCCCATCAGTTGTATTGTTCGGAGTCATTAGGGATGTTTCTTTAACTATAGTTTTGCTATTAGTAGATAGTGATGCTTCCATAAATTCAGCATAGTCAAAATCATTATCAAAGAAATTAATTGCATCATAAGAAATATCACTATCATAAGGCTTTAACCAATATTGGTCGGATAAAGATAAACCAAAAGCTTTATCTAAAAGTTCATAAGGGGCGGTTATATTTAAACGATGTAATAATAAATCTAATTTATCACGCCAAGAAGGAATACCTCTTTCTTTAAACCATTCACTTAAATTAGTTCTAAAAGGGGTATCATTAATATCATTTTCAATATAAAAACTTTTTAAAATATAAGGGGCATAATTAATGTCCATTACATCATATATTCTAGTAAAAACACTTGAAGCAGGATCAAATTCTACAATTAACACTTCTTTATTTTTATTCATCAAAATACGTTTCATTTAAATAACCTCCCTGATATTTATATTCTTATTATATCAAAATTAATATTTTAAATAAACTGTATTTTGTATTGAATATTAAACATTTGTTTGCTATAATACTAATAAGGAATGCTTAATGGTTGAGTGCTTGCCGACTTTCAAAAGAAGGGAGGCTGATAAGTATGTTTAAGAAAGATTTATTAATATTTTCCCTAATCATAATTATCTTTTTATTGATAGCCTTACTTTTTACTTTAGTAAATTAGTAACCTACATAAAAGAAAAGCACTCAATTTACATATTGTAGATTAAGTGCTACCAAAATATTGGCGAGTACTCAACTTTGGCTGTTAAGTATTCCCTTTTTTATTTTATGCCAAACTTTCTTGACATATACAATATAGCATAAATTACTAATTTTATCAAGTGTATCATAATTAGTGTATCATAATTAGGGAGGCTGATAAATATGCTTAAGAAAGATTTATTAATATTTTCCCTAATCATAATTTTTTTATTGATAGCCTTACTTTTTACTTTAGTAAATTAGTAACCTACATAAAAGAAAAGCACTCAATCTAACAAAGATTAAGTGCTTACCAAAAAATAAACGGCGAGTACTCAACTTACGCAATTAAGTATTCCCTTTTTTATTTTACGCCAAACTTTCTTGACATATTCAATATATCATAAATCACTGATTTTATCAAGTATATCATAATTATTGTATAACATATTAAAAGAACTTATCTTTGCAAGTTCTCTATACCCTTTTTAAGTTCTAAAATAGAATTAAGTTCACAAGTATAAGCATCATATACATCTGTAAATGTTAAATCTTTTTTAGTAGTAAAATTTGTTCTTAATGGATAAAAATCTGGATAAATTTGAATTAAACCATATTTTGAAAAGAAATCTCTAACACATTGTAATTTGTTTAAATCATCTAAACTTTTACAATAAGTTGCTACATAATCACTAAAATAGAAATCAAATTTTTTATTAGTTTTAGCAAGTTCAGCAGCATAATCTAATATTTGCTTTAAATCATTTTTAACAAAATAATTATATAATTCTGCACTTACTTGTAATTTACTTTCTTCTAAAAATTTTATTTTTTCATAAAATGATAAATTTCCTCGTTCCATAAACTTTCCCTTCATTAGTTTTATATTCTAGCATTATGTTTATGGCGTGTCAAACAATTTATTTTTATAAACAAAAACACTCAATAGTTGAGAACTTACCAAAGTTTTTTTAATCCAATATTAAAAGCTCGTACATCAAAAATTATGAGAAAGATATAACATTTTTCATATAATGATTTTTTTTCGAAAATTTCCATTTTTTTAAGGTAAGTTCCCAACTATTAAGTGTTTCATCTATCTTTCTATATTCAATATATCATAATTTTGACATTTTTTCAAGGTATGATTTGGTAAATCTTGCCAATAATAAATATAAAGGAAGATGGAAATGAATAAGATTGTTGCGAGATTAAAAGAAGAATTTAAATTAACTCCTGATTTAAAGATTAAAGAAATTAAGATAAGTCTTTTTAAGACCGTTTATGTTTTATTTATTGATACAGTTTGTTCTAGTGATAAAGTAAATGATTATATTTTAAAAAATTTAACGCATTATAATTCGAGACATGACTTAAATAGTAATTTAGCTGGCCCTAATAGTGTTCCCATAACAAATCCTGATGAAATAGAATTTTATTTAACAAGTGGTTTTGCCGTAGTTATTTTAGATAATACCATTATTGCCATTGAAACAAAAGGAGATTTAGCAAGAAGTGTATCAGCATCAGCTAGAGAGCCTTCCCTACTTGGTCCAGAAGATTCTTTTAATGAAAATATTCAAACTAATATTGGACTTATTAAAAGAAGAATTAAAAGTCATACGATGAAAACGGAAGAAATAGTTTTGGGAAGAAAAACCAAAAATGTCGTTACCATTAATTATTTAGAAGATGTAGCCAAGAGCGACAACATTCAAATTATTAAAGATAAATTAAATACAATTGATATTGATGGCGTTTTGGATGTCGGTAATTTAATTAATTACTTAGAAAGTGAAAATAGAACGGTATTTCCCACCATTAAAAGAACTGAAAGACCAGATTTGGTAGCGACTAGTCTTTTAGAAGGTAAAATTGCCATATTAATGGATACTTCTCCTTTTGCGATTATTCTTCCTTCCTTTTTAGTGGATTTCATTAATCCGGTTAGTGATAATTATGTTAAAAGTATTAATGTTGCCTTTGTTAAAATTTTAAGAGCTTTTTGTTTTTTATTTTCTATGATTGTTCCCGGTTTATTTGTGGCCATTATCAATTATAATCAAGAAACTATTCCTTCTAGTCTTTTAATTAATTTTAGTACCCAGAGTGCGGGTGTACCTTTTCCATCTATTGTGGAAGTTATCATTTTACTAATTACTTGTGATATTTTAAGAGAAAGTGATTTACGATTTCCTTCTAACTTTGGCTCAGCCATTTCCATTTTAGGAGCCTTAATTATTGGGGAGGCAGCGGTTAATGCGGGACTTGTTTCCCCGATTGCTATCATCATTGCTTCATTCACATTTATTACGAGTCTAATTTTTACCGAACTTGAAATTAATAGTGCCCTCCGTTTTTATCGTTATATGTTTTTATTCTTCGCCGCCTTCTTTGGCCTATATGGGATATTTTTAGGTTTAATTCTTTTGCTTACTAATGTTATTTCCATCAAATCTTTAAACTCACCTTACTTTGCACCCATCGCTCCATTTGATAAAACCTACTTTTTTAAAACTTTCTTAAAAGAAAAAGAAAAGCATAATACCAAAAGAAGTTCCTTAATTACCGATAAAAATATGACAAGGGGAAAATTTGAATGAAAAAAATATTAATTTTAATTGTGACAGTTTTATTACTTGGTGGTTGTTATGATAATATTGAATTAAATAATTTAGCTATTATTACCGGTTTAGGTATTGATTATCAAGATGATAATTTTGTGGTTACTTATGAAATATTAAATGATACTAAAACCGAAGATAATACCGCTATGTTAAGTTATACCGAAAAAGGCAGTGGCAACACCATTAATGAAGCATTTACGGATGCAAACTTTAGAGTTGGTAAAAAGCCTTTCTTTGCCCATTTAAAAATTGTCGTTTTAAGTGAAAGCATTATTAAAGATAAATTAGATCAAATAATTGATTATTTATTAAGAGATACTAATATAAGGGATGAATTTATTATGATGGTGGCGAATGGTACATCACCCGATACTATATTTAAACATAATGATGACAATAATCCGGTTGTAAGTGATTTAATCTTTAACTTAATTACTAATGAAATCTATAATGATAATTTAGCCATTAATGAACCATATCAAAAAGTTTTATCGAAATTAGTTAGTCATAAATATGATATTATTCTAGGTTCTTTAAGTATAATTGATGATGCTATATCTTTAAATAATTTTTACATTTTTAAAGGTTATAATGTTGAAAATAAATTAGACCGAAGAAATTCTACATTATATAGTTTATTTAATGAAAATGTTTATTCTCTAGAATTTACCAAAAGTTATGGGAAAGATGTAGTCACTATATCTGTGAATTCTTCTAAAAAAAATATAGATATTAGTCAAGATGAAATTAATATAACTCTAGATTTAGAAGCAAGAATCATTGAAAATAGTGCCGATTTAGATTTAAAAAAAGAAGAAACTTATCGTAATTTAAATCAAGAATTTGGGAAAATTATTCAAAAAGAAGTCGATAGTTTTATTAAAATCTTACAAGAAAATAAAAGTGATGTTTTAGGATTTCAAGATTTATACTATAAAAAGACCCGGAAAGAAAATAAAGATTTATGGACTAAAGCCAAGGTTAATACCCAAATAAATTTAAAAATTAATACGAAAGGCTTTATCTTTGAGGTGGAATTATGAAAAATAAATTAACTTATTTTATTACGCGTTCATCAATGTTTGGGATTGGTTTCTTTCTCCTTTTTAAAAATGCATCCAAAGATGCTTGGATCTCTGTTTTACTTGGTACTCTTCTTGGTGTAATTATTCTCTATATTTATAAACATTTAAAAGATTTCTTTAAAAATACTAATATGCGGGATTTATTAAGTAAAACTACTTTTGGTAAAATTTATTTAGTTATTTTTAACATCTTCTATATGTTTTTAATATTGATGATATTAATCTTACTTCCTATGTTTGTTAATTCATTCTATTTATTATATACTCCTAAAATATTAGTGGTTATTCCTTTCCTTCTTCTAGCTTTATATATCAGTTCGAAAGAAAAAAGAGTTTTAGAATCATTAAGTAGTCTTCTTTGCTTCTTTAGCGTCATTATCATTATTATTTATGCTTTATTCCTAACCAAATATTTAGAATTTGATCATTTATTACCGATTTATTCGGAACGTAGTTTTAATATTATTAAAGCTGCTTTAATCTATGCTTCCATTACGAGTATCCCTCAAATAATAACAATCAATTATAGTTCGAATTGTTTTAAAGATGATTTAAAAGATTATTTAATGGGTACTTTCTTTACTTTCTTAATCACTCTATTTACTATTCTATCTTTAGGAGACCCTTTAATAAGAATCTATAGTTTTCCCGAATATGCTGTTTTAAAACAAATTAAAATATTAGATTTTATTGAAAACATTGAAAACTTATCAACATTTATTTGGTACTTTGATATGTTTATTACTTTATCGAGTTTAACCACTAATTTAAAAGAAACTTTACCTAAAAAATATAATCCGATTTGGTATTATTCTTTAGTCCTTCTTACTTTATATTTAGCGGTCTTTGTAATTGGTCATAATTACCGTTTAATTATTACCCTATTTTATGCTTATCCCGCTATATTATTTGGTTTCTTTCTTCTCTTTGTTATCTTACTTATCTATGTTAAAAAATCTCAAAAAATTAAAGCTTATAAAAAATCACTTCAAGATTAATGAAGTGATTTTTAAATCCATTTACTTATATATATTTTTCTCGTTGTATATTCTTCATAGTTTGTAAATATTCTAATAATAACATCAACTAAACTTCTTAAAACATTATTATCTTTTTTAACTTGCACTGTAACAATTTCTTTTTGTAATGTTCTTCTAAATAGATAATCAGCAATATAACTAGCTAGAACCCGATCTAATTCTTCAATTCTCTCAATATCTTCTGGATTATTTAAATTAATTGAAAAGATATAATTTTTATATATACCAATTAGTTTTTCACTAATTAAATCTTCATCTTGAAAATCAAAATTTACTATATTGTAATAATTTGGACAATATTTTAAAACTTCACTATTATTCATATTACACTCTCTCTACTATTAAGTTAATAATACTACATAACTTATGATAAATCAAGATAAAAGCGAACATTTTAAAGAAATCGGAACTTAAACACTTTTAATTTTTAAAAATTATGCAAACCATTATAAAATGGTTATTTTTTTGTCAAATTTTCAATTTTAATATTGCATACGTTGGCATACGTTTGATATAATATATTTGAAAGTAGTTGATTATATGCATATTAAGAAAACAAAATCTAAAAACTTTGAACACTACTCTATTATTTATGATACTAAAATAAATGGTAAAAGAACTTCTAAAGTTTATGAAAATATTGGCAATTATGAAAAGTTAAAACTTCGGGCTGGCAATGAAGAACCATTGGTTTGGTTAAATAATTATGTTAAAGAGTTAAATGATAAACTTAAAGAAGATACTTTACCTATTATTATTCAAAAAAATCCTAACAAAATAATAGATAAGAACGTTCAAGTATCATTTAATGTTGGTTATCTTTTTTTGCAAGATATTTATTATAAACTTAAAATGAATAATATTTGTAATACTATTACAGATAAATATCAATTTAAATTTGATTTAAATGATATTTTATCTAAATTAATTTATTCTAGAATATTATTCCCTGCTTCTAAATTAAAAACACTTGAATTATCCAAAAAATTTTTTGAACAGCCAAATTTTGATTATCAACATATAGAAAGAGCTTTACCAATACTTTGTAAAGAAAATGATTTTATTCAATCAGAACTTTATAAAAATAGCAAAAATTATATGAAAAGAAACAATAGAATTTTATATTATGACTGTACTAATTTCTTCTTTGAAATAGAAACAGAAGATGATTTTAGAAAATACGGAAAAAGCAAAGAAAACAGACCTAATCCACTAGTTCAAATGGGATTGTTTATGGATGGAGATGGCATTCCTTTATCTTGTGAAATAACTCCAGGAAATACTAATGAACAAATTACTTTAAAACCTTTAGAGAAAAAAATTGTTGAAGATTTTAAATTATCTCAAGTTGTTGTTTGTACTGATGCAGGACTTGCATCAAAAACAAACAGATTATTTAATAATACAAACACCAGAAAATTCATAACTACTCAATCTATCAAAAAATTAAAAGATTATTTAAAAGAGGAAGCATTAGATTTAACAAAGGGATGGCATTTACCAGGAAGTAATAAAACTTATAATATCGAAAAATTAAGAACTGATGAAAATTTAATCGAAGCATATAAAGATAAAACCTTTTATAAAGAACGGTGGATAAAAGACGGAAAACTAGAGCAAAGACTTATTATTACTTTTTCAGTTAAATATCAAGAATATCAAAGACATATTCGAAACAATCATATTGAAAGAGCTAAAAAAATGATAGAACAAAATCCCCAAAAAATAGGAAAAGCAAAACAAAACGATCCAAAAAGATTCATTGAAAGTATAAATACTACTGAAGCAGGTGAAGTTGCAAGTGAAACATCTTACTCTATAAATCAATCAGCAATTGATGAAGAAGCTAAATACGATGGATTATATGCTGTATGCACCAACTTAGAAGATGATGTTGAAGATATAATTAAAATAAATCACAACAGATGGGAAATAGAAGAAAGTTTTAGAATTATGAAAAGTGAATTTAAAGCTAGACCTGCTTTTCATTGGACAGAAGAAAACATCAAAGGCCATTTTCTAATTTGCTTTTTATCATTAGTTATATATAGATTATTAGAAAAGAAATTAGATAATAAATACACAGTTGGAGATATACTAGATACATTAAGAACAATGGATTTAAAACTTGATAGTAATGGTGTTTACTCTCCCAATTATATAAGAACTGATTTAACAGATGATTTACATGAAACATTTGGCTTTAGAACAGACTTTGAAGCCATTAGAGAAAAAAATTTGAAAAATATTTGTAAACAAACAAAAAAATAATCAACGTACGCATTTTTTGAAATACATAAAAATCTCTCAATTCAGCATAAACACTGAGTTTGAGAGATTTTGTTTTTTAAAAAGTGTTTAAGTTGAGATAACTTATGATAAATCAAGATAAAAGCGAACATTTTAAAGAAATCTTAATTCTCAAAGTAAAAGCAACTTTTATAGTATTGGTTGCATTTACTATGAGAATAAGTATTGCATTAACTT
>CANQHT010000009.1 GCA_947623705.1 uncultured Bacilli bacterium | reverse complement strand
TACCTGAAGCAAGTGCTCCAGTTACGGAAATTCCGATGCCAGAAGTTGCTCCAACAGTAACACCTAATGTAGAGACTCCAGAAGTGACACCAACTGTTACAGAAATTCCAATTACTCCGGTAACACCAGCATCTGAAGAGGTAAGTGCACCAACATCAGAAGTAACAAATGTTTTCCAAGAACAAAAGGAAGCATTCATGCAAGCTTGTGAAAATATGTTTGATGCATTAGTTCAAAAATTTGAAAAAGAATTAGAAAATCATAAATAAAACTGATTTAAACATCAGTTTTTTTCATACAATTTATTAGATATGAAAGAGATAATAAATTATAATTATAATTTTGATATTCCCAATCTTGAAGAAAAGAATAACTATGCGACCTTTACCTATTATGGTGATACTTTTTATTTTGTCTTTTTCAATCGAACTGAAGAAGAACTTAAAGATTTAATAACCATCAGTAACGAACTCAAATTTAAAGGTATAAGGGTTCATGAATTTATCTTTAATCGTTATGGGCAAATCTTAACTAAAGTTGGCGATAATTATTATCTTTTATTAAAACTTAATTGTAATAAAGATGAACAAATTAATTTTATAACTTTATGTGAATATTTAAGTAAATTAAAATTAAATAGTACCAATAGTAAATTATATCGTAACAACTGGGGTGAACTTTGGAGTAGTAAAATTGATTATTTTGAATATCAAATAAAAGAACTAGGTAAAGATAAAAAAATAGTTTTAGATTCTTTTAGTTATTATATTGGTCTTGCCGAAAATGCCATTAGTTATGTTAATAAAATTAATAAAGTTATTGGCTTATCAGAATATGACAATATTACCTTATCGCACCGACGAATATTTTATCCCAACACTAATCTTAATTATTTAAATCCCCTAAGTTTTATTTTTGATTTAGAAGTGCGGGATGTGGCCGGGTTTTTAAAAATCGAATTTTTTAATGGGGAAGATAGTTTATTAGATTTAATTACTTATTTAAAAATTAAAAAATTAACCCCTTATAGTTATCATATGTTATATGCAAGACTTCTTTATCCATCTTACTATTTTGATATTTATGAAGATATAATGAATAATAATGGTGATGAAGAAAGACTACTACCAATAATAAAGAAAGTTAATGAATATGAAGATTTTTTAAAAAAAGCGTACACTGAAATAAGTAAGTACACTAATTTAGAAAAAATAGATTGGTTATTAAAATAGAAAAGGAATTATATCGGTATATTGATAATTCCTTTTATTTCGGGCATTTCTTCTTGAAACATATTAAGTAAGCCATCATTAATTGTATTATCTTGGAGTAAACAATTCGTACAAGTTCCGGTTAATTTGATATACACATAATTATCTTCATACTTAACATATTCAATGTCGCCACCATCCATATTGAGATAAGGACGAATGTTTTCAATCATCTCTTTAATTTTTTCTTCAACATTTAGTTCTTTTTTTTCTTCTTTCATTTAAAATCACAATATTATTATAACCAACATTTTTTTGTAAGTAAATAATTTTTGTGTTATACTTATTTTAGGTGTTAATCATGACTGAAGAATATAAAAAAGGTGACATTATTAAAGGACAAGTAACCGGTATTGAGAAATATGGTATTTTTGTTAATATTGATCCTTATTACAATGGTTTAATTCATATTTCGGAAGTATCTGAAGGTTTTGTTAAAGATATTCATGAATATGTATCGATTGGGGAAACTATCTATTGTCAAGTTTTAGATGTCAATGAAGAAAATTTACAACTTAAATTATCGATTAAAAATATCAATTATAAAGCAACGAATGATAATAATCCAATTAAAGAAACGAGAAAAGGATTTTTACCTTTAAAAGAGAATTTAAATGTTTGGTTAAATGAAAAACTAGCCATTTATGGAAATAATAAAGATAATAAGTGAGTATTAAAATGGAATATTTAATGGAATTAATTGTAGAACTTATATATGAGGGTAGCATTGAAGGCATAAAAAGAAATACACCCAAATTTATTAAAATATCTTTAGCTATTATTTTAGCTTTATTCTTTTTAACGGTTATTGCGTTAATCCTAGGAACTGGTTTTCTAATGTTAAAAAATAATATAGCTGTAGGTCTATGTTTAATTTTAATTGGGATATTCTTAGTTATCAATTCGGTATTTAAATTTCAAAAAGTATATAAAAAATATTTAAAAAGTAGTGAGGGAGATAAAGATGAAAAAAGCGATTAAAAATATTTTAGGATATAATTTTAAAACGTTAATAAAATTTGAAGTAATTTATAAAATTTTGACTACCATAATTTTTGTGCCATTATTTTTAAGTTTATTTCATTTGATTACCAAAGTAACTGGTTATAGTTATTTAACTTTAGAAAATATTGGTTCTTTTTTACTTAATCCATTAACCTTATTCTTTTTACTATTACTTCTTGCCTTTATAACTTTTTATACCATTATTGATATTAGTACCATTATTATTATTTTAGATAATTCTTATTTAAAGAAGAAAATAACCGTGAAGAATGCTTTACAAGTAGCTTTTCAAAAATCTTTAAGGATATTTAAACCCCAAAATATTTTGATGTTATTTTTAGTAATTTTCTTAATTCCATTTTTAAACTTAGGTCTGTCATCTAGTGTTATTACAACGATTAAAATTCCCGAATTCATTACGGATTTCATAAGTAATAATGTAACTTTGTCAATTTTATATTGTTTCCTAGTGGTAATACTATTTATTATCTTATTTAGATGGTTATATGCAATTCATTATTTCATTTTAGAAGATTGTAACTTTAAAGAAGCTAGAAGGAAAAGTATTAAATTAAGCCATAAAAATAAAATAAAAGATTTTTTAAAAATTATTGGTACTCAATTGCTATTTGTTTTAAGTTATATTATTTTTATCTTTTTAGGTATATTCCTAATTATTTTGTTATATAAACTTTTAAATAAAATAACCATTTTAGGTACTTTATCAATTACTATTATTTGGCTTTTAATTGCGGTATCTTATATCATCTTCATTTTACTTAGTACACCTTTAAGTTACGCTGTAATTAGTATTTTATATTATGGCCATAAAGAGAAAACAAATGAAAAAATTATTCATAGTGATTTAAAAGTTAAGAATGAAAAACAAAGTACTAAAAGATTTAGAATATTAAAATATGTTGTAATTATATTAGTTGTTTTTAGTTCGACTTTATTTACTTATTCGGTTATAAAAGGTAAATATGATTTAAATGTGGAATATGTAAGACTTATGGAAGTTACAGCTCATCGGGGTGCATCAGTTAATTTTCCGGAAAATACGATGTCTGCTTTTAAAGGAGCAAAAGACTTGGGAGCCGATTGGATTGAGTTAGATGTTCAACAAACTAAAGATGGCAAAATTGTAGTTTTACACGATACTAATTTAAAAAGAACAACTGGTGTTAATAAATATACTTATGAATTAACTTATGATGAAATTAAAAAATTAGATGCCGGGAGTAGTTTTAGTGAAGAATTTAAAGGCGAAAAAATTCCTCTTTTAAGTGAAGTTTTAGAATTTGCTAAAGAAAATAATATTAAACTAAATATTGAATTAAAACCTAGTGGTAAAGAAGTTGATTTTGAAAAGATGGTTGTTGATCTAATCAATGAATACAATTTTAAAGATAACTGTGTTGTCACATCTCAAGTTTATGATGTATTAGAAAATACTAAAAAATATGATAAAAGTATTAAAACTGTTTATGTTATGAGTCTTGCCTATGGGGATATAACTAGTTTAGAATATGCCGATAATTTTAGTATTGAAGCATCAAGTGTTAATAAAAAATTAGTTAAAGAAATTCATAATAGTGGTAAAGAAATCTATGCTTGGACAGTTAATACGGAAGAAAGTATTAATAATATGGCGAGTTTAAATGTCGATAATATTATTACGGATAATATCACTTTAGCTAAAGATATTATTTTTAAAAGTCGCACTAGTAATGTAATTAATGAATATGTTAAATTAATTAATAATTTATTTAAGTAAGAGGTTTAAATGACGAGAAAAGTAATTTTGGTTGGAGTTATTATATTAATTCTTTTAGGTTGGAGTTTTATAATATTAAATAAAGATAAGGAAGAAATAGAGATGAATGATAATACAATTATGTTAAATATTAATGGTCAAGATTTTACTGTGGAATTAGAAGAAAATTCTGCTACTAGAGAACTCTTAAAAAGATTAGAAGATGGCGAAGTAATAATTGAAGCTGAAGATTATGGTAATTTTGAAAAAGTTGGTTCTTTAGGTTTTAATCTTCCTCGAAGTGATAAAAGAATTACTACAACTCCTGGTGATATTGTTTTATATGAAGGTAATAAAATAAGCTTGTTTTATGACTCTAATACTTGGGAATATACCAAAATAGGGAATATTCAAAATATGAATCAAGATGAGTTAATAAATATCTTAGGAAAAGAAAATGTTACATTAAAGTTGCATAAATAATTTTATAAAAGCAGTATCAGATTTAGAAAAACAGATTTTGCTTTTTTTGCAAAGTAATTTTTGCTTTTTTTGTAAAATAAAATTTGCTTTTTTTATAAAATGGTGCTATAATTTTCTTTAGAAAAGAGGTTCTATATGAAATATTTACCAAGAATCGTAGATAAAGAAATAGCTGAATTAATGGAAATTATGGGAGCCGTTTTAATTGAAGGCTGCAAATGGTGTGGTAAATCAACAACCGGAATGCAACACGCTAAAAGTGTTATTGAATTTCAAAATCCCGACCGAAAAGATGAATATGAAGAAATAAAAAATACTATGCCCTCTTTATTTTTAAATGGTGAAAAGCCACGAATGTTTGATGAATGGCAAATGTATCCGGTTGTTTGGGATAGTATTCGAACTGATGTTGACCATACTAGATTAAAGGGGCAATATATTTTAACTGGTTCTTCAAGACCTAGTGAAGGGCAAGTTATGCATACTGGTACTGGTAGAATATCTCGAGTTTTAATGCGCCCAATGAGTTTATATGAAAGTTTAGAATCAACTGGTGAAGTATCTTTTAATGATATTATAAATGGTAAAGATATAAAAGGGACTTCTAAATTAAGTTTAAAAGATTTAGCAAGTATAATTGTAAGAGGTGGTTGGCCAGCGGCTTTAGAAGTTAAAAGTGATGCTAAATATCGAATAAGTGAAGAATATGTTAAATCTTTAATTCACGAGGAAGTAAGACAAATTAATGATGTAGAGCGGAATCCTGAAAAAATGCAAATTGTATTAAGAGCCTTAGCCCGTAATATTTCTACGCAAGTAGCATTTTCTACTTTAGAAAGTGATGTTAAAAATGCTTTTGGGGATATTTCAAGACCAACATTAAATGATTATATTAATACTTTAGAAAAATTATTTGTTTTAGAAAATGTAAATTCTACTAAATTAGAACTACGCAGTAAATCGGCATTAAGAACTAAGCCAAAAAGATATTTTGTTGACCCATCTTTAGCCACAGCAATATTAAATATTAAACCAAATGATTTATTAAAAGATTTAAAAACTTTTGGATTTTTATTTGAATCATTATGTATGCGGGATTTAAAAATATATACCCAAAATATTGGTGAAATAACTTTTTATCGTGATGAACACGATTTTGAAATTGATGCTATACTTAGAACTACCAGTGGTAAATGGGGTGCGATAGAAATAAAGTTAGGGTCAGGTTATATTGATGAAGCAGCCAAAAATCTTTTAAAATTTAAAGAAAAAGTAGATATCAACAAATGTGGTGAGCCAGACTTTTTACTAGTTTTAACAGGAACAAGTTATTCATATAAAAGAGAAGATGGCGTCTATGTTGTATCAATTGGTACTTTAAAAGATTAATGCTTTTTTGTCCGGCATAAATTTGCTTTTTGCTCTTGTTTTTTTCAAAAATTCTTTATATACTTAAATTGTAAAAACGATATAATGTTTTTACACAGAAATCTCACCTCCAAGTATGAGGTTTCCAAACCCCCTTAATAGTGCTCTTAATTGAGTGCTATTTTTTTTAAATATTTGTAACTTACTTGTAACACTGGTTATAATATAATTAAAGAGATGAAAGGAAGAAGTGTATGGAAATATTAAAAGTCCAAAATTTAACCAAAATATATGGCAAAGGCGAAAATAAAGTTGTTGCCTTAGATAATGTCTCTTTAAGTGTGAAAAAAGGAGAATTTGTGGCTATTGTCGGAGCCAGTGGTAGTGGGAAATCAACTTTACTCCATTTAATTGGGGGAGTAGATAAACCAACGAGTGGCAAAGTTTTTTTAGCAGGAGAAGATATTTATAATTTTAATGATGAAAAGCTTGCTATTTTTAGAAGAAGACAAGTCGGATTAGTCTATCAATTTTATAATCTTATTCCTATTCTTAATGTCGAAGAAAATATTACTTTACCGTTAGAATTAGATGGTCGAAAAGTAGATGAAGAAGAATTAAATAATTTAATTACCATTTTAGGTTTAAAAAATAGAAGAAAACATTTACCCAATGAATTATCTGGAGGCCAACAACAAAGAACATCAATAGGTAGAGCCTTAATTACAAGGCCAACAATAATTTTAGCAGATGAACCAACAGGTAACTTAGATAGTAAAGCCAGTGAAGAAATTATTGAACTATTAAAAAAGATGAATAAAGATTATAATCAAACCATAATTATGATTACGCATAATATGGAAATTGCTAAATATGCTAATCGAATTATTAAAATCGAAGATGGTAAAATAGTAGGTGATTAACATTGAAAATATTACAAAAATTAACTTATCAAAATTTAAAGTTAAATAAGAAAAGAACTTTAGTAACTATTATTGGGATTATTTTATCAACGGCTTTAATCTCGGCTTTATCAACTATGTTTTTCTCCATGCGGCAAAGTTTAATCGAATATGAAAAAATTGAAAAAGGTAATTTTCATTTTGTATTCTCGGATGTATCTAAAAGTGATGAAAGTATTTTTAAATTAAATAAAAAGATTGAAAGTTATGATGCTGTAAGTCGCATTGGTTATGCTAAACTTGCTGGTATTCAAAATGAATATAAACCTTATGTTTATGTTATTGGCGTCGATAATGTTTCTTTTACTAATTTAGGTCTTACTTTAACGTTAGGCCATCTACCTTTAAATGAACATGAAATTTTAGTGCCTGAGCATTTAGAAACTAATGGGAAAGTAACTTTAAAAATAGGGGATAAAATAACCCTAAATATTGGCAAAAGAATTCAAAATGAATCGGGAAATATTCTAAATCAAAATAATCCTTATAGTCTTTTTGAATGTCCAGATGAAGAAGTAGATACTGGTACTATATGTGATAAAGGTTTAGAAAGTATAATTGATACAGAGGAATATACTTATGAAGTTGTTGGTTTTATTAAAAGACCTAATTCTAATATTGAAAGTTATAATGCCCCTGGTTATACCTTCGTTACTTTAAAAAATAATAATATGGCAAGTAATTTAGATATTTATGTAAGATATAACAGAAAAGGTTTAATTAACCCTTACTTAACGACAGCCGAAATATTAGATATGCCAGCTGATTTACAAAAATATTATTATGATTATTTATTTCCCTCTGGTGCATTAAATCAAACAAAAATTGACCAAATTAAAGAAGCTTTAGAAGGCTCTTATGAAGTTCATAGTAATAATTATTTAATTACTTTAGAAACGGGTATTACCCAAAATGAAACTTTAAGATCACTATTAATGGTTTGCTTAATTGTTACCGTGATTATTATTTTTACTTCCGTATTTTGTATTAAAAATAGTTTTGCTATTTCCCTAACGGAAAAGATTCGGGAATACGGAATGCTTAGAAGTATTGGGACCACTAAAAAACAAATTAAGAAAAAAGTTTATTTTGAAGGTCTAGTTTTAGGAGTTATAGCGATTCCTTTAGGAATACTTAGTGGTTTACTGGCGGGTTATATCTTAATCCTTATCAGTGGTAAATTATTATCGAATGCTTTAGCGGATGATATGCATCTAGTCTTTGCCTTTTCTCCTTTAGTTATTGTTATTACCATTTTACTTGGAATTCTTACTATTTTCTTATCCGCAAGAAAGAGTGCTAAAAAAGCAAGTAGTATTCCACCTATCACTGCCATTCGCAATAGTGAAGATATAAGTATTAAAAGAAAAGGTTTAAAAGTACCAAAATTTATTCATAAAATATTTGGTATTGGTGGGGATATCTCTTATAAGAATTTAAAACGAAGCCGGAAAAAATATCGGACAACTGTTATTAGTATTATTATTTGTTCCTCCGTTTTTATTGCTCTTTCTTACTTTATGACAACAGCTTTTAAAACCCTTGATTTAGAACTGCAAGCCCAAGATTATAATGTCTCCTTCCATTTTAATAATGATGATGCCATAACTAGTAAATTGAAAGAGTTAGATAATATTAAAAGTATTAAAGATTATTCCATTACTTATGGTTTCAATGCTGATGTTAAAGATTATGATTATAGTGATGAATATAAGAAAGTTGCCAATGTAAATAACAATGAAGAAGAAACATTCTTTATCTATTTATTAAATGAAGAGAAGTTTAAAAAATATGCTCAATCTCTTAATCTAAATTATGACTCAGTTAAAGATCAAGGCATTTTAAAAAATAGTTTTCTTTACTTTGATGCCGGTAGTAAAAAAAATATTGAATTAGATTATTTTGATTTTAAAAAAGGTGATACAATTAAGAGTCAGGTAATCATTAAAAAGACTTATGAAAATTATGAAGATGGTTCCATTCATTCGACAAATCATTATCAAGAGTTAAATATTCCGATAGCGAAAGTAACAAATAAAGTGCCCAAGGTTTTTGAAGATGTCGTTTATGTTCCGATTGTGTATTTGAATTATTCTTATTATGAGAATTTAACTGATGATAAATTTTGTATAGTTTATATTGATAGTAAAGATGCCGATACGACCGTTAAAGAATTAGAAACATTATTTAAAGGTGATGATGTCGAAATTCAAAATAGCACCGGTAATGCCGAGATTATGCAATCAATGTTTACTTTAGTAGGTATTTTCTTATATGGTTTTATTACCGTAATTGCTCTTATTGGTATCACAAATATTTTTAATACGATAACTACTAATATGAATTTAAGAAGAAGAGAATTTGCGACTTTAAAAAGTATTGGCATGACTAATAAAGAATTTAATAAAATGATTAGGTTAGAAAGTTTATTCTATGGTATTAAGTCTTTAACTATTGGTGTCCCAATTGGTCTAGGTTTATCTTACATTATCTATCGTGTTGTCTGTGATGGTAATTATGCTTTAAAATATGAACCACCTATCTTAGCCATTATTATAACTTGTTTAGTGGTCTTCTTACTTATTATTACAATCATGCATTTTTCTATTAGTAAAATTAATAAACAAAATATGATTGATACAATTCGTAATGAAAATATTTAAAAATTAGGAAAGGAAATTAACTTTTCTTTTTCCATTTCTTAAGATAAAATAAGTAAAGGAGGCAAGTATGCAAATTCTATTAATTGAAGATAATGAAAGTATTATTGAAGGGTTAACTTATTCTTTTAAAAATGCCGGATTATGTATCATAAGTGCAAGAACTATAAATGAGGCAAAAAATATTTTAAATTCGGATTTAAAAACAAAAATAATGTTAATAATTTTAGATATAACTTTACCGGATGGAAGTGGTTTTAATTTATTTAAAGATTTTATTAAAGATGCAAGTATTCCCACAATTTTCTTAACTGCTAAAGATGATGAAAATGACATTGTTGCAGGTCTTAACATTGGGGCCGAAGATTATTTAACCAAACCTTTTTCAACCAAAGAATTACTGGCTCGCGTTAATAAAATATTACTTCGTAAAAATCAAAAAGAAATTATTAAAATTAAAGATATTACTTTTGATTTAGATAAAATGGTAGTATATAAAGATGATAAAAAAATTGAAATATCTAGTTTGGAATTAAAAATTCTCCATTTATTATTTTTGAATTTGAATAAAGTGGTAAGAAGAGGAACAATACTTGATAAATTATGGGAATGGACAGGTAATGATGTTGATGATCATACTTTAACGGTGTATGTTAATCGCTTAAGAGAGAAACTTAAAACAGATATAATTGTTACCATAAAAGGAATAGGGTATCGGATTGATGAAGAATAAAGATTTAAAAAAATTAGTAATTAGTATTTTAATCGTTTTAATTATTTTTCTTATTGGTTTTCTTGGGGTAAGTAAATTAGAATATGCAAGGTACAATAATCTTGTTAATAAAAAAATTAATGGTTTAATTGAAGTAATAAAAGAAAAAAATCCAGATATTTCTGATGCCGAGTTAATAGATATTTTAAATAATAAAGAATCTAAGCATAATTATCTTAATAAGTATGGTTATTCCATAAGTGATTCTTTTATCGAAGAAAACAATGCCAATAATTTAATGTTTTTAGTTATGAAGATTAGTTTAATTATTATTTTAGGAATAGTTATAATTTATTTATTAAGCGAATACTTTAAGAAAAATAATCAAAGAATCGATAAGCTTATAAAATCATTAGCAAAAATCAATATGGGCAATTATGAAATTGATTTACGAGATTTAGAAGAAGATAAATTATCAATTTTAAAAGAAGAATTATATAAAACAACAGTTATGCTAAAAAGTATGGCTGAAAATAATTTACAAGATAAAATTAAATTAAAAAATTCTTTAGAGGATATTTCTCATCAATTAAAGACACCACTTACGGCGATATACATTGCCTTAGATAATATTATTGATGATACGGAAATGGATAGCAATACAAAAGAACACTTTATTATGCAAATAAAAAGAGAAGTCACTAATATTAATTTTTTAGTAGCAAGTCTTTTAAAGTTATCCAAGTTTGAAGCCAATACCATTACATTTCAAAGACATGATTACAATGTTAAAGAAATAATTGATGAAGCCGTACTAAATGTTAATAGTTTAAGTGATTTAAAAAATATAAAAATTATCGTTAATGATAAAAGTAATGTAAAGATAAAATGTGATTTTAATTGGGAAATCGAAGCCATTACGAATATTTTAAAAAATTCTTTAGAGCATTCCAAAGATAATAGTCAAATTTTAATTGATATAACAAATAATAATATTTATTTAGAAGTTAAAATAACGGATTTTGGAGTTGGTATTAGTCCAAAAGATTTGCAACATATCTTTGAAAGATTTTATAAAAGTCAAAATAGTCATCAAGATAGTGTGGGAATAGGTCTTGCTCTAGCTAAAGCCATTGTGGAAGAAGATAATGGGCGAATAATGGTCGAAAGTAAGTTAAATAAAGGAACAACTTTTAAAATAAAATATTATTTTAATTAGTAGACAAATATTGACAAATTTTTTAAAGTTATTATGTTATAGTAGCACCTTGAGGTGGGTTTATGGCAATAAAAATTAAAGATTACTATGGTGAAATAGTAAATTATATTGAAGATTTAGAAGTAAATAAAAGAGTTCGAGAATTAAAAGATAATTATGATACCTTACTTACCTATTGGAATATTGGTAAATCGATTGTGGGTGCTCAAGGTGGAAAATCTAGAGCCAAATATGGGGATAATTTAATAAAAAAGTGGGGAGAGAAACTATCTTTAGAATATGGTAAAAATTATAATTACACAAATTTGTCTAGATATCGACAATTTTATTTAATATTTCCAAATATTGCGACACTGTCGCAAAAATTATCGTGGTCACATTATGTAGAGTTAATTCCACTCAAAAATGAAAACGAAAGAAATTATTATATTAATCAAGTAATACTTAATAATTTATCAGTAAGGGAGCTTCGTAGTGAAATAAAAAATAAATCATTTGAAAGATTGTCTTATGCTGATAAAGAAAATATTAAATTAATTACAAATGAAAATAATAATAAATTAACTTTAAATGATATGTTAAAAGATCCTATTATTATAAATATACCAAGTAAAGAAGACAAATTAGATGAAAAAGTTATTCATAAATATGTAATTCAAATGTTAGAAAATAAGTTTTTAGGACTAGGTGTTGGTTTTGCTTTACTAGGTCATGAATACAAAATAAAATATGAAGATAGAGTATACAAAATAGATTTATTATTTTTTAATTATATTTTAAATTCTTTTATTGTGATAGAAATAAAGAATAGAGAAGTATTACCCCAAGATGTAGGACAGTTAGAATTTTATATGCATTGGGTGATAAAAATCTAAAACAACCGCTTAATAATAAGACTTTAGGTGTCTTAATAGTTAAAAAGAAAAACCAATATGTTATAGAATATATATCAAGTAAAGAACTATTATATTTAACAACATTTAAAACTAAAGAAAAGTAGCTTAAAAAGCCACTGAAAATTGCTAAAAAGCAACTTAAAAGATATTGAATTATATAGGCTGATGTTATATGATATTAATAGTGAAATTTTTGTGAAAATTAAATGAAAAGGTAGTAGTATTATGTATAATGTAGTAGATTATTTAAATAATTGTGTTAAAGAAAAACCTAATAAAATTGCCGTAATTGAAGAGAATGCGCAAATTACTTATGCTGAATGGGTAAAAAGAAGTAAGGCAGTAGGTACTTTTTTAGGACAAAAAATCTTTAATGAACCAGTTATTGTTTTTATGGACAAAGGAATCGAGGCTTTAATATCTTTCTTTGGAGTTATCTATGCCGGTTCATTTTATACTTTATTAAATCCCGAGTTACCTTTAGCAAGAATTACCCAAATAAAAAAGACTATTCAAGCCAAAATTGTTCTTACTAATGAAGAAAATTATGAACTTGCCAAAGAATATTTTAATGATTTAGAAATTTATTTAGTTAGTGATTTACAAAATACTCCAATCGATGAAAATATTTTATTAAAATGTTATCAAAAGCATATTGATACCGATCCTTTATATGTAAATTTTACCTCAGGTTCTACTGGTACTCCTAAAGGGGTTGTTATATCCCATAAATCAGTTATTGATTTTATTGATATTTTTACGCATCTTTTTGATTTTAAAGAAACTGATATTATTGCGAATCAAGCGCCATTTGATTTCGATGTTTCTACTAAAGATATCTATTCAAGTATAAAAGTCGGCGCTACTTTAGTAATTGTTCCTAAGAAATATTTTTCAAATCCGGCTTTACTTTTAGATTATCTCTGTGATCATCAAATTACTACCATGACTTGGGCTGTTTCTGCTTTATGTTTAATTACGACTTTCCATGGTTTAGATTATAAAGTACCTGAGTCTGTGCAAAAAATTCTCTTTAGTGGAGAAGTTATGCCTTTAAAACATTTAAATATTTGGTTAGAAAAATTACCTAATACCCGGTTTATTAATTTATATGGACCAACGGAAATAACTTGTAATTGTTTATATTATGAAATTGACCGAAAAAAGACTTATCAAGATAAAATTCCAGTTGGTAAACCATTTCCTAATGAAAGAGTATTCTTACTTGATGAAGAAGAAAATATTATTAATAAGCCCAATGTTGTAGGAGAAATTTGTGTAAGTGGTACAGCAGTTGGCTTAGGTTATTATAATAATGCAGAACAAACAAATAAACATTTTAGAAGAAACCCAAGTAACGATAAATATTTAGAAACAATTTATTTAACGGGTGATTTAGGTTACTATAATGAAGAAGATGATATCGTTTTTAATGGTCGCAAAGATTTTCAAATTAAATATCTTGGACATAGAATCGAACTTGAAGAAATTGAAAAAGCCATGATGGACATTCCGGAAGTTATTCGTAGTTGTTGTATATTTGATGAAGAAAAATCAAAATTATATGGTTTTTATATTGGTAGTATTGATAAAAAAGATTTACATACGAAACTTGCTAGTGTTTTACCAGTATTTATGTTACCGACTAAATTAATTTCTTTAGAAGAATTTCCTTTAACAAAGAATGGTAAAATTGATCGGAGTAAATTAAAAGAGGAAGTAGAGGTGAAAAGTCATGTCTAATTATAAAGATGTATTAAAGCAATATGGAACCCCTAGTTATATTTATGATATTGATGTTTTAAAAGAACGTGTTAAATATTTGCAAAATAAATTTGGTCAAAAATATGATTTAGTTTATGCGGTAAAAGCCAATACTTTTATTCCGAAATATATTGAAGATATGGTTAGTCGTTATGAAATATGTAGTCCGGGGGAATTTCAGATATGTAATGCCTTAAATATTAAGCATCAAAAAATGGTTATCTCCGGAGTTTATAAAGATTATACAACTATCGATTTATTAATTAAAAATTATCCGGATATTTTAAAATACACCATTGAATCAATGGAACAATATCGGTTACTTAATGAATTAACACAAAAATATCAAAGACCAATTCATTTGCTTTTAAGGCTTACTAGTGGTAATCAATTTGGAATATCTGAAAATGAAGTTATAGAAATTATTCAAAATAGCCAAAATTCATTACTTACTATTGATGGTATTGAATATTTCTCAGGTACCCAAAAGCATTCATTAAAAAGAGTCGAAAAAGAAATAAATTATTTACGGGAATTTGTCCAAAAAATTGAAGAAGAATTAAACTTTCCAATTAATGAAATTGAATATGGTCCAGGTCTTCCAATCTTCTACTTCCAAGATGATGCATTTAATGAAGATGAATTTTTAGATAATGTTAAAAATATTTTAGATACTTTAGATAAAAAAGTGACTTTAGAAATAGGTCGGTCTATTGCTGCCTCTTGTGGTTTTTATTTAACTAAAGTGGTGGACTTAAAAGAAAACAAAAATGGTTATTTTGCCATATTAGATGGTGGCATTAATCATTTAGTTTACTATGGACAGACAATGGCGATGAAAATTCCTTATTATGAAGTAATATCAAATAGTCTAGAAAAAAATGAAACATTAACTTATAATTTATGTGGATCTTTATGTACTATAAATGACATCTTAGTAAAAAATTTAACTCTAAATAAATTAAATATTGGTGATGTTTTCATCTTTAAAAATGTTGGAGCTTATTCGGTAACGGAAGGAATATCTTTATTCTTAAGTAGGGATTTACCAAAAGTAATAATTAAAAATAATAATACATATCAATTAGTTCGTGATAATATCGAAACATATAAATTGAATTTTCCAAAGGCAGTAAGGAGTGATAATAATGGAAAAATTAATTAGTATATTAGAAGATTTACAACCCGAAGTAGATTATGCAACTTGTGAAGATTTAGTCGATGGAAGACATTTAGATTCCTTAACAATTCTTTCTTTAATAAGTGAGATTGAAGATGAATTTGATGTAGAAATTCCAACAGTAGAAATAATACCAGCGAATTTTAATTCCGCTCAAAAAATATGGGAGTTAATTAAAAGGTTACAAGAGGAAGAATAATGTCTTACTTAAATATTATATATGTTCTAGGATTTTTACCGGTAGTTATTATTTTATATAATATTGTTCCTAAAAAAGTACGGCCTGTTTTACTTTTAATTGCGAGTTTGGCTTTCTTCTTTTATATTTCCAAGTATTTGTTAATCTTTTTACTTTTATCGGCCTTATCCATTTATTTGGGTGGCATACTCATGCAAAGAGTAGATGTTAAATGGCAAAATGTTTTAGAAAGTACACCAAAAGAAGAAAGAAAAATAGTTAAAGAAAAAATTAAAAAGAAAAAAAGAATAATTTTAACTTTAGTTATCTTATTTAATATCTCTTTCTTATTTTACTTTAAGTATTTAAACTTCTTTAAAAGTATAACAAATAGTTTATTAGATATTTTCCATTTTAATTATAATTTTAAATTAATTAAACATTTATCTCCCATTGGAATATCTTTTTATACTTTACAAGCATTATCTTATTTAATCGATGTCTACAATGGTAAAATTGAAGCTTCAAAGAATATTTTAAAAGTGATGTTATATTTATCTTTCTTTCCAACAATTATGGAAGGGCCAATTACACGATTTTCCGAAGTAAGCGAAAGTCTTTATGCGGGCGATAAAGTTACTTATCACAATTTTTGTTTTGGCTATCAAAGAATCATCTATGGTTTATTTAAAAAATATGTAATTGCGGACCGTTTAAATATCTTTGTAAAACTTACCTTTAGTAACTATTTGGCCTATAGTGGACCCATACTTTTCCTAGGAGCTTTATTCTATACTATTTTACTTTATATGGAATTTTCGGGAACCATGGATGTTGTTATTGGTAGTGGTGAGATATTTAATATTAATATTCCTGAGAATTTTAAAGCGCCATTCTTTTCTAAAAATATTTCCGAATTTTGGAGTAGATGGCATATTAGTTTAGGGCATTGGTTTAAAGATTATATATTTTATCCAGTTTCTTTATCTAAAGGTGTTAAAAAATTAACTAGTAAAATTAGAAAGTTAGGTAAAGTTGGTCCAAGACTTGCTTCCCTTTTAATGGGTGCGATTGCTTTATTCTGTGTTTGGTCATTAAATGGTTTATGGCATGGAGCCGGTTATACTTTCTTATTATTTGGTTATTATCATTTTGTTTTAATTTTACTCGGTAATATCTTTGAACCTTTAATTGCTAAGACTTGTGAAAAGTTAAAAATTAATCGGCAAAGTACGATATATAAAGGTGTAATTATTTTAAAAACCATTATTTTAGTCATATTTGGGGAACTCATCTTTAGAGCACCATCAGTAGCAGTAGCCTTCGGCATGATTCATAAAATATTTACTAACTTTACTTTTAATGGTTTTACTAAAGAAATATTTACTTTAGGATTAGATTATAAAGATTATATTATTGTTTTTTTAGCGGTTATCTTTGTCTTAGTAATGAGTATTTTAAAAGAAAAAGGAATTAATGTTATAGAAAAAATTAGTAAGAAAAATATTGTTCTAAGATGGTTATTGTATTATGCCCTCATTTTAGGAACCATTATTTTTGGGGCTTATGGACCAGGTTATGCACCGGTTGATCCCATTTATGCAGATTTTTAGGTGATTATGATGAAGAATGTTATTAAAAGTGTTTTATTTGTGGGTATATTAATCTTTTTACTAGAGTTTTCCGCCTACATTATGTTACCCCAAAAGAATATTAAGAAATATGGTTTATTTAATATTGCTAATTATGAAATATTAAGTGAAACTGAAAATACTATTGATACTGTAATTATTGGCGATAGTTTAGTTTATTCAGCTTATATTCCTATGGAAATATGGCACAATTATGGCTATACAACTTTTGACTGCGCTAATGCTGCTCAGTTAATTAAAGATTCTTATAAAACTCTCGATTATGTTATTCAAAGTCAACATCCGAAAATCGTCTTTTTCGAAGCTAATGTTTTATATCGTAATCCTAAAAATCGCTCCTGGTATTTAAAAATTTATCATGAGTTTCAAAATAGTATGCCAATTTTAAATTATCACAATAATTGGAAAAAATTTTTATTCAATTTTACTAACGAAGGTTTTAATGAAATAAATGTTAATAAAGGGTATAAGCTTAATAAAACTGTTAAAAAAGGTAAAAGTACAGATTATATGCATATAACCAATAAAGTTAAAGAGATACCGGAAATTAATCAAGAATATTTTGCGAAAATGGTTCAATTATGTAAGGATAATAATGTCAAGTTAGTTTTATTAAGTACACCAAGTATGAAAGTATGGAATTATGGTAAACATGAGGGTGCTTTAGAACTGGCAAGCAAGTATGATGTCGAGTATTTAGATTTGAATTTAGCAGGTATTAATATTGATTGGTCTAAAGAAAGTAAAGATAAAGGTGACCATTTGAATTATGAAGGAGCTTTAAAAGTTTCGGATTATTTTGGCAAGTATTTACAAAGTTTAGATATTTTTGAAGACCATCGGAATGATAAAAATTATGCAAGTTGGCAAGAATGCTATGAAAGTTATCAACAAAATTTATAATATCTAATAATAGTGACAATTTAAGTTATTTTAAGTTGTTACTTTTTTTATCATAACTATTGACAAATGTTATATACTGTTATATAGTGTTATATGAAGTGAGGAGAAATGAAATTAGTAATTAGTAATAATAGTGCTATTCCCATCTATGAACAAATAAAAAAGGCCATCATTAAAGGCATTATGGAACAAGATTTAAAATCCAATGAACTTTTGCCTTCCATTAGAAGTCTTGCTCAAGACATAAGAATTAGTGTGATGACTGTTAAAAAGGCTTATGATGAATTAGAAAAAGAAGGGTATATTAATGTTGTCCAAGGTAAAGGATGTTATGTCGCACCCCAAAATTCTAATTTATTAAAAGAACATTTACAAAGAGAAATTGAAAAAAATTTAGAAATGGCCATTGATATAGCCAAAAAGAATAATATTCAAAAAGAAGAATTAATTGATTTAATTACGATATTATATGGAGATGATGAAAATGAATAATATTATAGAAGTTAAAAAATTAACCAAAAAATATCCGAACTTTACTTTAGGACCCATTGATTTAAACATTAAAGAAGGTGAAATAATTGGTTTAATCGGCGAAAATGGCGCTGGAAAAACGACTTTAATAAAGTCAATATTAAATATCTTACATCCGGAATATCAAACTTTAAAAATATTTAATCAAGAATTTACTTCTAATGAAGATGCAATTAAAGAAGATATTGGGATAGTTTTAGATAATGCTTTCTTTCCTGATAGCCTAACCGCTTTAGATATTAACAATATAATGAGTGGTGTCTATCAAAATTGGGATGCTAATTTATTTCAAGATTATTTAAAACAATTTTCATTACCTAAAGATAAAAAAATTAAAGAATTATCTAAAGGAATGCTAAAAAAATTAGAAATTGCGACTTCTTTAGCTCATAAACCTAAATTATTAATTTTAGATGAACCAACCAGTGGTTTAGATCCGGTAGTTCGCAGTGAAGTATTAGATATCTTTTTAAATTTTATTCAAGAAGAAGATCATACTATTATTTTATCAACGCACATTACGAGTGATTTAGAACAAATTGCGGATGAAATCATTTTTATAAATGATGGACAAATAATTTTAAATGAAAAAAGAGATGATATCTTTGATAATTATGGTATTTTAAAATGTACAATTGATGAATTTGATAGTATTAATAAAGAAGATATTATTACTTATAAGAAAAATAAATATAATTATGAAATACTTGTAAGTAATCGTGATAAAATAAAAAAGAAATATAAAAATTATGTTATTGATAAAATAACTTTAGAAGAACTAATGGTTTTAATGCTTAAAGGAGAGAAAGTATGTTAAGTTTTATTAAAGAAGATTTTCTAATTTTAAAAAGTAATGTTAAATATTTATTTTTGTTAATTGTTATTTATGCTCTTTTAGATTATGCAACTGGTCCCGGAATTATTTATGCTATTCCCATTGTTGGCATATTTAGTTATTATAATATTTTTAATTATGAAAAAAGTACTAACTTTGATACTTATGTGGCTGGATTACCAAGTGGTAAGAAGAAAATGGTTTTATCAAAATATTTAGGTAGTGTCTTACTTTGTTTGATGCTTACTATTCTTACGATTATTATTAGTTTATTATTACTAGCATTTAAAAATACTGATGGTAGTATCTGGGAAGTGCTTTTAACTAATGCTGCAATCTTTTTAATCGGTATTACTGTGGTAGCCTTAAATTATCCTTTTATCTTTAAATATGGTATAGAAAAGGGGCGAATTGCTTTATTTGGGATTATGATTATTGTGCCTTTAGGACTTGCTTTAATTATTAAATTATTATCTTTAATGTATATCTTAAAATATTTTATGTTTATCATTACCTATTATTATATTACTATTCCGGTTATTGTCTTAGCTTTATTTGTGGGTTCAATTTATCTTTCCCATAAGATTTATTTAAAAAGAGAATTTTAGTTGGTGGTTTAATGCGAAAGAAAATTATAATTATTGGCACTTTAATTATTGGAATTATTCTAGGTGTTGGTATTTATCTATTGTATCATTTTAATTTTTTACAACATAAAATGTATGATTCAGCTTATTTTAACATTGCAGATTATAGAAGTTCCGTTGATTATGACAATGATGGAATTGATGATGCGACTGATATTTTAGAAGGTGTGAGAGAATATATTAAGACTAAACCAAAATATAAAAGTAAATATTATGCTGGAGGATATCCTGATGATGAATATGGTGTTTGTACAGATGTAGTGGCCTTTGGTTTAAAAAATGCCGGTTATGATTTACAAGAATTAGTAAATAATGATATTGTTAATAATCCGGAACGTTATAATATAGAAACGGTAGATAAAAATATTGATTTTAGAAGAGTAAAAAATTTAAAAATCTATTTGGATAATAATGCGATTAAATTAACATTGGATCCCAAGGATATTGCTAACTTTCAAGGTGGCGATATAGTAGTTTATAATAATCATATTGCCATAATATCTAATAAAAGAAACCGTAAAGGAATAAATTTTATCATTCATCATTATAGTCCTCATCAAAGACATTATGAAGAAGATGCTTTAGAAAGTTATGGTAAAATTATTGGGCATTATCGAATAAGTTAATAAAGTATTTAATAAAGTTAAAATATTTGTTAAAATGATGATAGAGGTGATTGTATGCAAGATTTAGAAGGCAAGATAGTTATTGTAACGGGAGGAACTAGAGGAATTGGTTATGAAATAGTTAAGACTTTTTCCGAATATAAAGCTAAAGTTATCTTATTTGGCTCTAAAAAAGAAAGTGTTGATGGCGCGATTCAAAAGTTAAATGAAGAAGGAGTAAAAGCGGAAGGTTATTATCCTAATCTAAATGATTATGAAGAAATTAGTGAAGTAATTGCCAATATTTATAATACTTATGGAAGAATTGATATTTTAATTAATAATGCCGGAATGAGTGCGAAAGATAAAATTGAAGATACAACTAGTGAAGATTTTGCCAAAATAATGGATTTAAATGTCAATGCGATGTTTAATGTTACAAAGGCCGTTGTGCCTTATATGAAAAAACAAAATAGTGGAGTTATTTTAAATACAAGTTCAATGGTTAGTATTTATGGTCAACCTTCTGGAGTGGGATATCCGGCTTCAAAATTTGCTGTTAATGGTTTAACTAAATCCCTAGCAAGAGAATTAGCACCATTTAATATTCGGGTAAATGCGGTGGCTCCGGGAATAACGAAAACTGATATGGTTGCAAATTTACCTAAAGAAATGATTGAGCCATTAATTAAAACAATTCCATTAGGTAGAATTGGAGAACCTAGAGATATTGCGAATGCTTTTGTATTTTTAGCCAGTGATATGGCAAGTTATATAACAGGTGTTATTTTACAAGTTGATGGTTGTGCCAGAAATTAAAATATTGACAAAATAAAATAAATTACTATAATATTGTAAAAAAATTACATTTTTGGTGAATTCGCAAAGTAAAAGCAACTAGCAATTTTAGCACTTAAAAGACAAAAGTAAAAGCAATTAAAAAATCGGTTAAAAAAGTATCCCGATTTTTTTAATAATTTATAGATATTCTCAAAGTAAAAGCAATTTTATATCAAAAAAATTTTAATGAAAGGAATGTTGATTTTGATATCATTTTATCTAAACATTTTTTATAATATTAATAATATTTCTTTTCTATAGAATCGTTTTCAAAGTTTTGAATCTTTAACATAAAAATAATT
>CANQHT010000008.1 GCA_947623705.1 uncultured Bacilli bacterium | reverse complement strand
AAAATTATTATATCGTATCTTCATTAAAATAACTAGAAAAAGATGATGAAAATTTAAAGAAAATAGATAGTTAATTTTAATACCTATGTTTTTTGAAATTTCTTTTTAGTAGTAATATGAGATGTTATTCCTAATGGGGGAATTAAGTAAATATTTTTGATTTTTTCTTCAACTAATGCTCCCAACAAAGTTATATCATTTTCAACTATAAATGTTTCTAGTATTATTCTTTCACTTCCAATATTTTTTAAAGAAAACATCGGATAATTATTATTAACATTTTTATACAAAAAATAATCACCATTTAATTTAGTTTTTCTAAGTATTAGTTTATTGTCTCTAATTTTTAATTTTGTTTTTTTCTCAATATTATTTAAAAAAAGTGGAAGATATTTTATTCTAATTTTAATATTTGTCCAATTTCTTTTGAAGTCATTGCTGTTCTTTATACCCTTCATAATATCATTATAGGTTATTTCACCATTTTTTATTTTTTCAAATCCAGATAATCCTTTATATTTATTTTTATTTTTTACACCTTTAAAAGCATAATGTAGGCCAATTAAATGTGGAAGAGAACTTGCTTCTATTTTAAAATTTATTTCTCTAATGTCAGTTAAAATTCTACACACATATCCATCATATTTTTCAAAATACAATGCTAAATCTTTCAAAGAATATTTTTCAATATCCATCACATTATTTAATTTGATTAAATCATAATACATTTTTAACTCACTTTCTTAGAATATAAAAAGTCCTTGTTATAAAGGACTGCTTTTAAATATAATTAAGGTCTGGACTGTATAAGATGACAGCCTGCACCACAATACTGGATATTAACGTCCACCAGCGTGGATTACCACCGACCTCTAGTGATAACGGTATTACCCATCAATTAATTTATACCATACTTTTTAATAGATTGTCAACTTTTATTTAGCCAAAAATATCTTGACTTAAAATAAAGCTCTAGTGTATTATTATAGATACAGGTGCCGATAGGAATAGACAAGATTAGTCGTTATGGCCAATCTTTTTATTTTATGTAATAATTAATGCAAAAATAAAAACCCATAATAGGGTTTAAAATTCTTAATGGCGGAGCAGGAGAGATTTGAACTCTCGCGACAGTTTCCCATCCTACACCCTTAGCAGGGGCGCCTCTTCAGCCTCTTGAGTACTACTCCATACCAAGAATACTTCTATAGTTTAGCATAACTAACACCATTAGTCAATTACAAAACATAAATTTTTTTGCTCATCTATAACTCATTATAATCAATGACTTTATTTAAATTATTTAAGTTTTCATTAATAACTAAACTAGTCGTTGTTAAAATAATTGACGCGATAGAGGTCGCATTGACAAGGGCATTAATAACTACTTTAACGGGGTCAATTACTAAAGTATCCCTTACTTTTTCATACTCTTCACTTTTGACATTATATATTATCTCATAATTTGTATTTTTTATTCTTTCTATAATTTCTTGATAATTTAAACCGGCATTAATTAAAATTTGCTCTAAAGGTTTAGATAAAGATTTCTTAAAAATGACCTTAGCCATACCATCTTCATTTAGCCTTTCACTTATCAAACTCAAGATAAGTCCACTTCCGGGTACAATTCCTTCTTTGGCAGCCTCAATTGCTCCTAAAGCATCATCATAACGCATCTTTTTTTCTCTTCTTTCAGTAACTGTTTTGGCCCCTACTATGATTTCTGCTATCCCTTTATTAAACATCGCAAGTCTTCCTTCAATATTTTCTTTTTCACTATCCGTATTATTTAACATATCATTTAATTCTAATACTCTTTTCTTAATTAAATCATTATATTTAAAATTAAATAAACATTTTTCATCATCAACACTAACTTCTTGAACCCTACCTAAATCATCTAAAGTAATATCTTTATTTATCACTAAATCACCATTACAAATAACTTTTAAATCATCTAATATTTGTTTACTATTTAACCCATATCCCGGTATTTTAAGAAGTAAGATTTCTAAATTATTTTCCATATTTAAACTAATAATATTTTGGACAAATTCTTCAGTATAATCTCTAGCCATAATAATTAAACTACATTTTTTAGTTATAATTTCATTTAAAACGAGACTAACTTCTTCTAAATTATAAAGACATCTATCGACAAGTAATATAAATGGATTAGAATAAACTTTTTGTTTTAGGCCATTTAGAAAATAAATTGATGGGATTATTGAATCAATTGCATAACCTTTTAAATAATTAACTTTGGTTACCTCATCTTCCCCTTCTTTTATCGTAATAGCATTTTTATCTAAAACTTTTAAGTAAACTTCACTTACTATTTTGCCAATTTCCTTGGAATTACTAGAAATATATGCAATATGTTCTAAATCACTTTGACTAGGCATTGTTGCATATTCCTTTAACATTGTAATAATATTTTCAAGTTCCTTATTTAATTCTTTTTTAAGGATTATTGGATTAACACCCTTTTTAATTAAATCAAGGCCATTATTAAAAATACTTTGGAGTAAAACTAAAGTTGTAGTTGTCCCATCTCCGACTAAAGTATTGGTCTTTAAACTCGCTTCTTTGGCAAGCGTTAATATCGTATTGATAACTTCATCATCACTAAAAATATTCTCGGCAATAGTTACCCCATCATTAGTAATAAATGGGCTAAAATTTGAGTGATCAATAATTACATTACTTCCTTTCGGTCCTAAAGTTGTTTTAACCGTATCACATAATAAATTAATGGCTTCCACCATTTTATCTTGTAAAACTTCCCCACTTACTATTTTTTTCATAATTCACCTTCCACTTCACATAAATAATTCCAATATTTTTTGGGCATAAAATTCATTCGACATCGGTCATTTTTTCTTTCTTTTATACCAACTGTTTTATAAAAAGTACACCATAAATCTTTAAATAATTCTTCTTTCGTACTTAATATTTCATCAATCTTGACATCATCTTCTTTCACAATATAGAAATCTTTTCTATCATAAATACTTACTAAATGATGATTAACATCTTTAATAAGCCAATATTCACTAGATAGTCTTCTTTTAAAATGAATCGACAACGGAAATAAAATGTCATTATCCGGATTAATCTCGGCATATAAAACATTATTTTTTAATTCTTTAAACCTTGTGAATCCTTTCATTTTATGGGCTTCATTTTTAACTTTTTTACTAATCCTTAAAACTTCACTCACACATTTTAAATTGCGCATTCTCGTTAAATTATCCCGGTACTTAAAATAATTTAATAAAAAATAATAGATAATTAATTCTTTATTTTCTTCATTACTTAAAAAGACATAATAGATTAAATTAAAATGATAATGATTAAAATGCTTAATGAATACATTTATCACCTTACTATCTTCTTCTATATCCAGTTTTATTAAATTAGCAAATAAATCACCTGTATAATCATGATTTTTTATATTATCTGGTTTAACTTTATTCTTAAATAATATTTTAATTAAATTAAGTAAACTGATAAAACTATCATTATAAATATATACATTCATTTAAAATAACCTCAACTGTTCTATTTTATTTACTTCTGGTACCTTTTCTTCTAAAATTAGATTATTTTCAATAAATTCTTTATTAAGTAATTCGCGTTTGATATAGTATTCCCCATTACAAGTAATAAAATAACCCGCTCTTTTTAAGACCACACCCATCTTTTTTAAATCTTTAAAAGTTAATTTAAAATGTTTTCTTGATGCAATTATTCTTTTAGCGGAGGTTACTCCTACTCCCGGTATTTTTAGTAATTCATAATAATTACAATTATTTACTTCTTTCGGAAATTCATCTAAATGTTTTAAAGCCCAAGATGCTTTAGGGTCCACTAAAACATTAAAATTAGGATTATCTTGATCAAGTAAGTCTGTTACTTTAAAATTGTAATAACGAAGGAGCCAATCAGCTTGATATAAACGATTTTCTCTTTTTAAAGGTGGCATTTGTAAAGATGGTAAGTTTTTATCAACATTTACCGGAATATATGCTGAATAAAAAACTCTTTTTAACTTATAACTATCATAAAGACTACTACTTCTATTCATAATATCTAAATCACTTTCTTGGGTAGCTCCGATAACCATTTGGGTACTTTGACCAGCCGAGACAAAATTCTTATTCCGATTATCTTTTACATATTGCATAATTTTCGTGACATTTTTACTATCTTTATTGGGAGCCAGTAGTTTTAAACCATTATCGGTAGGTAGTTCAATATTTGCGCTTAACCTATCAACTAGTTTACCCAATTTTTTCAAAAGATATTCACTAGCCCCGGGTATGGCTTTCGCATGAATATATCCTCCAAAGTGATATTTGTATCTTAACATTTCAATAGTTTTAATCAAAAGTTCCATTGTATAATCAGGACTCTTAATAATTCCGGAACTTAAGAATAATCCTTCAATATAATTTCTTCGATAAAAATTAATCGTAATATTACATATTTCTTCCGGAGTAAACATGGCTCTTTTAACATTATTGGTTCTTCTATTAATACAATACTTACAATCAAAAATACAATTATTAGTGAGTAAAATTTTTAAAAGGGATATACATCTACCATCGGATGTAAAGGAATGACAAATACCAGAATAAGCGACATTGCCAAAACCACTATTACTATTTCTGGTACTACCACTTGATGAACATGAAGCATCATACTTGGCGCTATCAGCTAAAATTATTAATTTTTCTTTTAAGTCCATATCTATTCACCAATAATATTATAACCTAAAATTTTCTTAAAATCAAACATTTGTTTTATAAAATGATTGTAAAAAAATGGTAAGTCTAAATTACCAGGAGTTTCAAATAAAAAAATGGCGTCCCCGAGAAGATTCGAATTTGTTCATCAATTAAAAAATTAGAAGAAATGAAAAATTACTAAAAAAACTAGAATATTTATGATCTAGTTCTTTTATTTCTATTTTAATAATTCGTATTCAAATAATTTTGGCTCAATATTATTTTTATAATATTTCTTTAACAATGATTTTAGAGTATTAATATGTCCATTTAAAATTGGATAGTCATAAATTTTCTTTTTAGTATCTTCTTCAATTTTATATGTATTTAATTGATTTTCTATTTGATATAATCCATAAGTAAAATCTTTATTATAATTTTTTGTTTCTCTTGCTAAATTATTAATTGTTTTTGATAAATTTATCAATTCTTTTTCTTCTTCTGTTAATTTTAATTTATTTAAATACTGTAATGCAATAGTATTTTCATCGAAACATAATTCATTTTTATATAACTTATTATTACTACCTACAAAAGAACACATATGATTTTGAGTTGTTAAACATGTATATATTAAAGATTGTTTCAATAAATCTTTATCAGATAAATATTCATTACCTTTATCAGAGCATTGGAAATATACATCTTTTTCATACCAATTTTCCGGATGATACATTTTAGCACAAAATAGGGGCAATTTGTTGATATAATTTGATTTATTCAAGTAAAAACCTCTACCATTAAAATAAACTAATCTACCTAAATCAAATGCGTCAGATACTAGACAAAAATACCCCAATATGTCATCATCATCATAACTTGCTGTTTCGATTCTTTTTCCAAAAGTTTCATATCCTGAAGAATCACAACAAATGTATATTTGATTATTTCCTTTAATTTTATCTTGATAATCGTTAAATGCTTTATATACCTTTTTTATTTCAACATCTTGTATATATTTTAATTCATTATTATCATCTATATCATAAGCAGGTAAAATATATTTTTTTGATATATTATTATTTTCGTATTTCCAATAAATACATGAAATTGCTGAAGCACTAGAATGAAAATGCTTTTTATTAAACAAAAAGCCTTTTTCAAATCTCAAATCATCATTTTGAATTATACCAATACTTTTAAAATATTTAACTGGAGAAAATACAATGTAAGCATCACTTTTTTGCCTTAAATAATACTTAAATCCACTCCAAATAAATCTATTTACATAATCTCTAACAGTGGCTATATTTTTAATTCTAAAATTATCTTTATCTTTGCTCATTTCTTTATATATAAATGACTCTTTATTATTTGTAGTGTGTTTATTTCCATCTTCATCATATATAGATGTTATTGATGATGTATCATTATATGGCGGATTTTCAAATAATATAACTGTGCATTTCTTATCATCAATATATTTTTTTATTATATCATTTTCTAAATATTCTTTAGACATTGCGTCTGCATTCATAATAAGTCCGTTTTGATATTTTACTTGAGATTCTATTGGAGGAATAATCGCTCTTACTTTTTGGCCTAATCTTTCTAGTAAAACTTTATATTCATAATATTCTATTGTCGACAAAATACAATGAGATAATTCTTCATCACTTAAAACACTTTCAAGATTTCCAGTTCCTGCGCATCTATCTAAAATAATATAGTCATTCCCATTTGGAACTTTTTTTATGGCCTCCCTTACCAAATTTGCAGCCATTTCACAATAAGGAATAGGTGTATAATAGGCACCTAAATCTTTTTTATGCAGCCTATCATTTAATTTATCCATTAAATATTTAAATTTTTCGTTAGTTTTTCCTGTATATGGAATTATATAATCTTTAAATACTTTAGGTTCTCTTATTTCTGATGTTTTATTAACTATTAACCCCTCTCTATCATCAAGAAAATCACCTTTATCTGCTTTAGGATGTTCTCTATAATATCTTTCTGCCCATCCAACAATACAATTTTCATCAAGTTTAATCTTCATATAGTTTGTTTCTTTTAAATAACTTTTTAGTTTTAACGCACCATTCATACTAGAATAATCAATTTTATCAAAATAATCTTTTGAAACAAAACCGTCTATATTTTTACTTGCACCACCATAATATATTTCATGAATTTCATCAAAATAATCAATAGAATGATAAACATAACATATTTTTGAATTTAAATCTATACATAAAATGTTAGCAGGAATAGACTCGCCTTTAATTCTCATACTAGATAAGTATTTAATTGTTTGAAATAACACTTTATTAATATCAGTAATATTAAGTTTAAATTCTAATAAATTACCATTATAAACACCATCAGTGTTATCAATCAAAACATTATTATTTATATAGTCTATACTAAATTGATCAAAAAAATCAATTTGGCCCTCTCGTTCAATATTATACTTTTTCATTACTACCTCCAATATACATTTTTATTATACCATATTTTACATGATATGGACATAGTTACATGAAAAAAGCATTTTTTTAATTTACTTTGTTCTTAACTCTTTTGATTTTGAATTTATATATTTTTTCTAAATAGTTAATGTTGTATATTTCAAAAATTATTAACTTTTATAATCACGATATAATTTAATCAATTTTTAAAACTAATAATCTCATAATTCATCATATTGTTTTAATACTTTTCAAAAATGAAAAAATGTCTTGAAATCATTTAAAGTCAAGACCTTTCTTAACAAAATGGCGTCCCCGAGAAGATTCGAACTTCCGACCCCACGCTTAGGAGGCATGTGCTCTATCCAACTGAGCTACGAGGACAACCTAGATATATTATAGCAAAATTTTAGGTAAACAAAAAGAGAGAAATTCTCTCTAGTCCTTTGGTTTAAAAATTAAAGTAAAAACAAAGGAAAATATAACGACACTTACGATGGCAATTCCGGATGAACATAACATACTGGAAAATAAACCTAAAATGCCACTTTCATTATAACCGGCCATTCCTGCTGAATATAGCATATGGCCAAAATTGGAAATAAGGGTTGTGGCTCCCGCTCCACACCAAGAGACTATTTTATCGTACACTCCCAAAAAAGAAAGGAAAGCGCCGATAACAGTCATACCACTAGTAATGTGACCGGGAGTAAGTTTAGTATTATCTAAAACTACTTGGCAAATAAGACAAACGAAACCCGCAAAAAGAAAAGCTTGTAAATACATATTAATTAACCTCCAAACTAACGGCATGGGCTATCGCTGGAATTGGACTTTTTTGATTAACAAAAGTCTTACTATGTAAAGCACCCGTCCCAATTATTAAAATCTTCTTATATTTATTACTCGGTAAGATTTTATTAAATAAAACTAAAGGTAAACAAGCCGGACCCGACCCACCAGCATACGCTTCTTGACTTTTTAAATATAACTCACAACCAGCATCTAAATGTTTCTTTATTTTAAGATTATATTTTCTTTCTAAATAAGCCTTAAAAATAGATGCCCCTACACAACCTAAGTCACCCGTTAATATTAAGTCATAATAATCAATATCTCTTTTTAAGTCTTGTAAATGTTCATATAAAGTCCTGGCAGCCGCCGGTGCCATAACAGCTCCTAAGTTATTCGCATCTTTAATGCCCATCTCTGTTACTTTCCCGATTGTGGCTGCTTCAATTTTAACTTTACTTTCTAAATTTGTCACTAAAGCACTAATCGCCGCCGTCGCCGTAAATGTTGAAGTATGAGGTTTGGGAGAGCCATACTCAATTGGATAACGAAATTGTCTTTCGGCCGTTAAATTGTGGCTACTAGTTATTCCTAAAACATTTTTAATGCCTTTATCTTGTAAAAACATCCCACTCACAATTAAACTTTCGGGAAATGTTGCACACGCACTATAAATACCTAATAAAGATACTGGCGTATTAATACAAGCATAACTAGTCGCGGATATTTGGTCTAGTAAATCCCCACCAACAATTAAATCAATATCACTTATTGGCAAGCGATTTTTCTCTAATATTCTTTGCATAACGACATATTGCATTTTAGTTTCTGCTTTTTCAAAAGTTTTTTCGCCAAAGTAATAATCATCCATTTTTAAATCAATTTTTTTAAGTCGACTATTACTTTCCATTGGCCCTGATAAAGTTAACCAATCTTTTAAATAAACATTATTAAACTTTAAACTAGCCATAAATAACCACCTTTATCAAAATTAAGAAAAAGGCACTAACGATTCCATAAAGAATAACGGAACCGGCTAGTTTAAAAACATTCGCTCCAATTCCCGTAACAAACCCATCCTTCTTATAATCAAGCGCGGCACTTTGGACACTATGAGCAAAACCAGTGGTGGGAATAATTAGTCCACATTTGGCTTTAGAAACCCAATTATCAAATTTGCCTATTGCAGTCATAAATGTTGCAAAAAGGATTAAAATAAAGGCTAACCATTGAAATGAATCTACTCTTGATAAACCAAATGATTCCATTAAAATGCGCACGATAACTTCACCAATAAAACCGACTGAACCACCCACTAAAAAAGCGACACAAGCATTTCTTAACTTTGGTTCTTTTGGTGATAGTTCTTTAACTAACTTTTGATATTCATCTTTATTCATAATATTCACCATTTATATTATGAATTGAATTTTTTAAATTTATACTTATAAAGTTAAATATTGTCTTATTTTCGAAATTCCTTTCTTTTCATATCTTGAGACCATTACTTGAGTCATATTAAGTTTTTTAGCGACTTCACTTTGAGTTAAATCTTCAAAGTACCGAGATACCAAAATGTCTTTCTCTGAATCATTTAAAACTTCTAAACTATCATTAATTAATATCTTAGTATCTAAATCTTCTTCTTTAGCCATCACGGTTTCATAAGGACTCCGCTCATCATCTTGCTTATTATCTAAAGATAAAATTTCTTTCGCACTACACTCGGCTAAAAAAATCGCATCTAAAGATATTCCGGTATATTCTGAAAGTTCTAAATTACTTGGAATATGCCCAATTTCTTGAGCTAAAGCATATCTTTTTTGTTCTAACTTTTTATAAGTTTTTAAGATATCTTTACTTATCTTTATATTCCGATTATTGGCTAAAGTCCACATCTCCCCATAAATATAGTCATAAGCATAAGTTGAAAACTTGGTATTACCATTACTTTTATACTTCTTTAAAGCTTTAAAAAGTCCTAAAACCCCAGCTTGGAATAAATCATTTTTATCAACACCATAAAAATAATTAGTCATACTCCAAATCATTTTTTCATTATCTTTTAATATCTGTTCATTATTCACCTTTCCACATCCAAACTTTTAAACTTCTAATAATTTTAATGCTAAATCTTCACTAGCAACTATTTTAAGATGCAGTCTTTTTAAAAGATAAGAAATTTCTTTTCTAACTTCACATAAGTATAATTTACCCTTATTTCTTTTCATCGCACATTTGGCATTTAAAAGGGCATCAACAAAAGATTCATCAAGATAAGTTACATCTTTAAAATTAATAATTAATTTCTTTAAATGATGTTTATTAATAACGGGTACGACATAATTATTAATCTTATAGCAAACATTTCTTTGCAGTTTACCTTTAAATCTTATAAAGAGGACTTCCTGTTCATATTCTAAATCCATCTTTAACATAACATTCACCTGCTATTTTAATATAGTACAGATTTAAAATATTTTAAACAAGTTCGACAAATGTTCTAAAAATAAGACAAAAAAATAGTCTAATTATTTAGACTAAATTTTAATTATGTACGGACTTTCTTTAGTACCAGCACCAGTTAATTCAATATTTGATGTAAGGTAAAAGACAGGTCTTACACCACCACCATCAATCACACCACTAGTTCCACTTTGATTAATATTTCCATTTTGACTAATATCATAAGATCCAAATAATAAAGATTGATTATTTGGCTTATTCTCCTTATAAATACCATAATTAGTCACAATTAATTCCCAACCAGGAGTAGTATTAAATCCATCTTTTCTTAGATGAATCCACGCATTTTTTGCAGTAGTTCCAAGCATAGGATTTCCTCCAGGAGTGGCATATAAATAATCATATATATATTGTAATCCTATTTTGGCTGTTATTTTACCTGTCCAAGTATATGTTTGCTCAATTACATTTTCATTTGAACCAACATAATGAGTTGTTTGACCGTTTTCAGGATCTCCGGTTTCTATCTTATACATTTCATTTCCGTTAAGTTTTATCGAATTAGTAGTATCACCATACATCCAATCGGTTTCTTCAATTAATTTATACCATATTGAAGGCGATTCTCCCCCATTACTATCTCCACTTCTTAAGTATTCATATTGGGCACTATCAATAAAGATATCAGTATTAGCATTATTGTTATATGAACCATTACCAGGAGTTGTTCCATTACTTATTCCATTTAGTCTTTTAAAAAGTAAATTATCGTTCCATTCTGGACATTTTCCATTATCGCAATAGTATGAAACAGTTGGATCTATCGAACATTTATTATTTTTTGCAAAACGGGTATTATTATCTTCTTTAATATATGTCTCTTTTATTAATTTCATTTTTCCATCTTCTGTTACCCCAATAATTCGATACATATATTTATCTATTAAATCATTATTTACTCCACAATTGTCAGTTGTTCCAAAACATAGCCAATTTGTCATTGCTCCTGAATCACTATCAGGGAATACGCCTTGATAACGAAACATATCTCCTACTTGGTCTTGACTTAAATATTTTTCAGTATCAGTACTTCTTAAATAATTTATAACATTATCTTTATCATAATATAAATAACAATATACTGTCTTATTAGTATTTAACATTACAGTATAAGTATCATAATCATAACCTAAAGCATCTTCTACTACTTTACCGTTTACATCAGTACAACCACTTTTTTCTTTGTTAAATTTGTAACCTCCTAAAGGTAAATCATTATTATTACTTTCTTTATAATCTCCTTCGCCTTTAGTTTGTTCAAGCATCAAAGCAAATTGTTTAGTATTACTTTGTTCTTTTAATTTAACTCTCGGTAATTCTTTATATTCAGCCTTTTTATTAAACACAAAAAACATACTAACTATTAGTATTATTCCTATACTTAAATATATTAGTATATTTTTATTTTTCTTTAACATATGACATACCTTCTATCCTATGTTTTTATTATAAAGTACCCCCCCCGATTGTCAAGAATTTTCGATATAATCTATTACTTCTTTTAAAGTATTATTGAAATTTACAAAATCAGTATTAAACCATTTAATGTCCATTTGATTATTAAACCAAGTGTATTGTCTTTTAGCATAATGTCTGGAATTTTTTTTAATTTCCTCTTTAGCATCTTCTAAAGTATAGTAACCATCTAAATATTTAATTACTTCTTTATAACCAATCGCACTTTCTAATATTCTTACTCTTCCATATTTATCTAAAATATTTTTTACTTCATTAACAAGTCCTTCATCAAACATCTCATCTACTCTTTGATTAATTCTTTTATACAAAATATCTCTATCAGTAGAAAGACCAATAAACTTAACATTATCATAAAGTAGTTTTGGCTCTACTTGTTCTTTATTTTCCCGATTCAAAAAATTTTCTAATCTTCTCCTGTTATTAATATGAATATCAGTATTATTATCTATCTCTTTAACCATTTGATATAATTCGGCATTACTATACTTTGAATAATCTTTTTTCTTTAACTCAGTAAAACGATAATCATAAAGACCGGCTTTTAAATAAAGACCAGTACCACCCACTATAACGATATTTCTATCTTTATATTTTTCTAATAAACATCTTAAATCCTTTTGATAATCGGAAACACTATAATCTTCAGTTGGCCTCTTTATATCAATTAAATAATGGGGAATCCCTTCTTTTTCTTTCTCCGTAATCTTAGCTGAACCAACATTTAATTCTTGATAGATTTGCGTAGCATCTGCCCCAATCACAATGGCATTATACTTTTTAGCTAAACTAATACTTAATTTAGTTTTTCCAACTCCCGTAGGTCCCACAATACAGATAATCATAAAATCAACTTCCTAACATCTTTATTTTATCATTATTTACTTAACTTTGCCATAATTTAACCCAAAGAAAAAGACCATTTAAGGTCTTATCTTAATCAGATATTTCAATATATTTTTTAGATTTTACTTCTTTAGTTTCATCTTTCTTTGGAATATCTAGTCTTAATGTACCGTTTTTGAATGATGCATGAATATCTTCTTCAGTTATCGCATCACCAACATAGAAACTACGAGAACATTCACCAAAATATCTTTCGCGACGAACAAATTTGCCATCTTCTTTTTCTTCATTGTCTTTGTTCATAGTAGCGGTAACATTTAAGTAACCATTATCGATATCAATTTTGATATCTTCTTTGTCATATCCCGGTAAATCAATCACAATATCATAATTGTGTTTACCTTCTTTAATATCAGTCCGCATTACTTTAGTTTCGTTAGTATTAAAGAATGGATCATCAAATAAATCCTCCCATAAATCAAAACTATCTCTTCTTCTTGGTATCATCATCATATTCTCATTCTTCCTTTCATTATATAACTATAATACCCGTAAATGACTTTTTTATGTCCTTTACAATTATAATTATAGCACAAATTTTAGCAATTGCAACCTTTGAGTGCTAATTTCACAAAAAAATCACAAAAAAAGTAAATTATTGCTAACTTACTCTTCAGGAACTACTCCGGTTAATTCACATTTATCGAAGATTTCTGTAATGTCTTCTTTTATAAGTTCCCCATACTTATTATTAAAATAGAAAATATAACTCTTACCGGCTTTAATAATACTTTTACTTTCTTTACTTAAGGTTCTTTCAATAACGACTTCTTTTGTCCCATCACTAATTGTTAAAGAATACAAATCATCCTTGACTTTTTTAACTATTTTTATGGTATAAACTCGGGTAAATTCTTTATCTTCAAAGAAATTTTTCCCACAACCACCATCTTTTAAAGCTTTTAAGTAATCTAAGTTTGGTCCAAAATAAACATCTTTGTTGCCATCCGTAGTATGGCAGGCAATGATTACTAGATTATCTCCAAAAACTTTTTTATTTTTTGTTTCATAGATTTTAGTTCCACCATCTTTTAATTCTTTTTTTAAAATTAAATTATTTTCTACTTCCTTAAATAAATCATCTAAAGAATTATCTTTTAAATATTCTTCTAAAGATACATCTTTTTTATCTAACTTAATCTTTAATTCATCTAAATTATATAAAAATACTTTTTGATCATTATAAGTTAAATATTCTTTTACAGCATCATGCGCATAATGATAATCAATCTTTTTAGGTTTTAAAAATATAATCAATAATATTCCAATTAAAAGTAAAGTAATTATAACACCCACTATTACAGGTATTTTTTTATTATTTTTCTTATGTTTTTTAGTCATTTTATTTCTCCCTTATATTTAAATAAATTAATAAACCTTTTAAGTATTCTTTACCGATATCACTTATCTTTAATTTATCAATTTTTAAATAAGCATCACTCGATAACTTAGCTAAATATTCTTTAGCATATTCTAAACTACCACTTTCTTTAAGTAATTCTCTAACTTTATTAAGTTCACTTTTAGTAATACTACCCTTACCATAAATTTTTAAAAATTCTTCCTTATAAGGGGTATTTATAATATGAGAATAAAGAATAGTTTGTTTAAATTCACTAATATCGGATGTATTTGACTTACCAATTTTTTGCGATTCAGAGAAAATACCTAAAATATCATCTTTAATTTGAAAAGAAATCCCAATATTATTTAAAACTTCTTCTAATTCTTTATTTATTTTTTTACCCCCTAGTAAATAACCTAACATAAATGGTCCAATTATGGTATACCAACTAGTTTTTAAATGATAAATATCTAAAATATCTTCTTCATTTATTTTTTGATAATGATATTTTCCTAAGAAAGGTAAGTAAACATCTAAGATTTCGCCTTTGATTGTTTTAATAATAATATCGTTATAGAAATTTAAAATCTCAGCAAAGTTTGGTAAATCATAATAATTTTTAACAATCATGGCATTGGCTTCATAAAAACCTAAGTCGCCCGCACAAATACCTAAAGAATTGGCGAGTTTCAAAGTATCAGTATGATATTCCGGATTATTTTGTCTAGTTAGATATTCCCGACATACTCTTCTCGGAATTGTTTCTTTACCTCTTCTAATTCTCGCATTATCAATAATATCATCGTGGATTAAAACAGATGTTTGAAAAGTTTCATAAGCATAAGCTAAGTCTAAATATCTATTTTGTTTATTATTGGCAAGATGCTCTCCTAACGCAATTAAAACTCCTCTTATATATTTACCATCTTTATTTAAGTCATTGAAATTGGTAACTAAATTTTGAACTAAAGCATTATCATCTTCCTTAAGTAACTTCTCATTAACAGCGTCTTGACTACTCTTTAATTCGGCATAATGCTTTTTATAAAAAAGTAAAAACTCTAATAAACATTTATAATTATAAATTTCTTTAAATGGTTCATTTACCCCACCCGTTATACCAATATTTACATTATTTAAGTCATCTTTTAAAACAAATTTACTAAAGGCATTAAGGGATGCAAATTTATAACATTTTTTACCCTCTAGAGCGTCAGTTAGAGTATTATCATTACGAGTGGAATCAACAATAAAGATGTAATCGGAAGACTCAGCTAACTCTAAAGTCGAATTTAGAACACTTTCTTCATAATCACTAAATAAATAGTAATCAAAATTAATACTGGCATATATTTCTTCTAAGCTTTCTACCAAATTTGTATTATGTATATTTTTATTTAATATAACAACTAAATATTCTGGACTATCTAACTTAGGTAAATCACTTTCATCATTTATAATTAGTCCAGTATAATTAATATAACTATTTAAATTAGTAATTAAATCTTGATCTTGACCTACAAAAATAACTTTTTTATTACTATTAATAAGTATATCTTTTAATTCTAAAAATTTAGGACAATTTAAGTAATACTCTATTTTTTTACTATCTAAATATTCTAAATCTTCTTTCTTAATGCCTTTAGGTCCAATAACTAAAATATCATTATTTAAATCATGAATATCATTAACTTTAGTAATTCCTAAACTATTTAGTTCTTCTTTAACTTGTTCATTTAAAATGATATCATCATACAAATAAATATTATGGGGATTATCTGAATTTATTTCTCTTTCATATAGTTCATAAATATTTTTAAAAGTATCAAAAGCTTCCCCATTTATTCCACAGACATCTGCAATCTTAATCATTAAAAATCTCCTAACTAAAAAAAGAAATAGCAACTATTTCTTAAAAAGAATCAATATTAATCTTAACTTTTGGCATCTTATTGATGGCCGCAAAAGCTTGAATTAAAGTTCTAATACTAGTTGATGTTTTACCATTTTTACCAATAACTCTACCCATATCATCTTCAGGTACTAATATTTCTAAAATCGTAACATCTTCATCAGCTTGAAACATAGATACTTTAACAAGTTCTGGTTCTTTAACTATTCCTTTTACTAAATATTCCGTAAATTCTACTACATCCATACTTGCCACCTAATTTTTCTTATTCTTAGATGCGGCATATTTAGCCATAATTCCAGCATGCGATAAAATATTTCTTACTGTATCAGTTGGTTCAGCACCATTATTTAACCATTTTAAAGCCTTTTCTTCATCAATAGTAACTTTATCAGCACCCTTAATTGGATTATAAGTTCCAACTGTTTCAATGAATCTTCCATCTCTTGGACTACGAGAATCTGCAGCCACTATTCTATAAAATGGTTGTTGTTTAGCACCCATTCTTTTTAATCTTAATTTAACTGCCATATTTTTGCCTCCTTTTTTTACTACTAATAGTATAGCAAATGTGAAAAATTAAGTCAACACTTTTTTGTTGACTTACTCTTCTTCTTTAACTTCTTCAGTTTCTAAATAATTATCATCTAAAGTATCAATTTCATCTTCAATTTGTTCATCTAAGACTTCTTCATAATCATCAAACTCATCTTCCACGGAAATCTTAACTTTGGTATTACCAACAATTTCGACCCCTAATTCTTTTTCGATCGTTAATTCAACTAAGCCATTTTTAATATCGACATTCGTTACAGTTGGTTGTTTTAGGCTTCTTACAATAATTTCACTATTATTATCTAAGATAGTATCATTTTTAAGTGGTACATGCATTTTATCGGTATAGTTAAATCTTTTCGTTGTAACTGCTGTTTTCGTATCATTATCATAAGAATACCAAACATTGACATCAAAAGCCCCATTAACTAAAACACTACCATTATTGTTCGTGCCATTAAAAGTATTATTGATAACCCAACAACCAAGAACTGTATTTGGTCTTTCTTCCGTTTCTAAAGTAAATTTATTACCACTAGTTTTTTTAGCTTTCCCAATGACTGCTTTAGTTACAATTTCTCTAAAATTAGACAAATTTATCACTCCCTAATTTAGTTTATGCTTCATTAGGAAAAAAGAATACTAATTTTTAATTAACTAGTTTCATTCTTTTTAATTGATTTTTATCCATAGTTAAATTATTTTCTGAAGTAATACTTTTAACTATCGCATTTATTTCACTGATTCGTGCGTCAAATAATCTTCCTACATAACCCAAATAGATATCTTTAAACACACTTATATAAAAGATACTTATTTCTTTATCACTATAGTTTTCTAAGTTAAGATAATGCCGGGCATTTTGAATAAAGGCCTTAATTTCTTCCACTAAAGTTTTATCTAAATCATTAAATAATTTAATATTCAAAACTTGTAAAGCGGGATTAGTAACTATTAAAGAAGTATAGTTATGTTCTTGTAAGAACTTTTTAATTTTATTAATTCCATTATTTTCACATGCTAAAACATCTTTAATATTTAAAACACTTTTTATTTCTTCATCAGTTTTTAAAGTGCCATCTTGTAAACCATATTTCATACTAAATATTACTTTTTCATTAACGGTTAAATTAACTAGTCGAATAAGCTCATCTAAAGAAATGGCCGTCTTATTTTGAAATTCGGATAATTGATATGTTAAGGTATTAAATAATTTAGTATAACTGGGATTAAGATAGTTAGGATTATTCTCTATATATTTTAAAGTCTTTTGATCCCAAATAGTATAAATTAAATCTTGTTCTGTACTTTCTAAATTATTTAAAACTTCTTGCATCTTTATTTCAGAAACTCCCATAACTTGGTAGAGAGTGACATTATTAAGTAAAGATTTTAATTTATTAATAACGATATTAAATTTCGAAAAATAATAATCATTTACTATTCTACTACTAGAAAATCTTAAATTATAAGATTTACCAAACATCGATTGTAATATTTTTTGTTCATTAATAGTTAATTTATTTATCGCATATTCTAAAACATCTCTTGGTATTTTAAAAATTTTATATAAATAATCGTGAGGAAACATAATATATTTTTTCTTTTTCACCCACAGATAATTTAACTTTATTATAACCATTATTTATCTTTCTTTGACTAGTTTTGTATAGTTTACTTAAAGCTCGAAATTCAATTTGTCTAATTCGCTCTCTTGTAACATGATAAATATCCCCAATTTCTTGTAAAGTATGCTCTCTACCATCTTTTATACCATATCGTAAATATAAAATATTTATTTCTTTATCTTCTATATCTGGTGTATTAGCAATTAAATTTTGTAAATCAATCGCTGCAAGATTAGGCATTTTAACATTTTCATCCGCAATTAAATCCGCAAAATCATTATCCCCATCATCAGTTATTTCTTCATCTAAACTTTTTGTTACTTGCGCAATATTTTGATATCTCCTAACTTTAGCAAGGGATATATTAAAATGATCCGCTAATTCTTGATCATTTGGTTTATGGCCTAATTTAATGGCTAACATTTCTTCTTCCCGATAAAAATTTGCCACTGTATAAGATAAATGATAAGGAATTTTAATAGTGCGACTGTATTCCCCAATAGCCCGCATTATATAACATCTAATCCAATAAGTTGCATAAGTTGAAAATTGATAACCTTTACGATAATCATATTTATAAGTAGCTTTAATTAAACCAATACTACCTTCTTGAAATATCTCTAAATAATCTAAACCTCGATTACAATAAATTTTGGCTATTTTTAAAACTAATCTTAAATTTCTTTCGACAATTTCATTTCTAATTTGGATTTTCTTTTTATCATCAGTAGCAGTTTCTAATTTGGCAAACAACATTTTTTGTTCTTCGGGAGTTGGTACCGTTCTTGCAAAAATATCTCTAAATAATAATTTTAAACTATCTAATTCATAAGATTCATTCTCTTCTAATTCTTCATATACTTCTTGTTTATTTATTTGATAATTATCACTATTACTTTCAATATTTTTTAAATTACAATAGGCATAAATAAATAATTGCATTAATTCATTATCATTAAATAATTCTAAATTATTTTTAACTAAATAGTTATAATTTTTATCGACAACTACTTTAATAACTTGTTCTAGATAAGGATTGTTTTCAATTAATTTAAAACATAAATCGATATCAATATTGATCTTTTCATCGCGAATAAATTTCGCTAATTTTTTTAAAAATTCTAACGATTTACCATAAGTAAAATTATCAATTATATTTTCATTAATAAAAGTCGTAAGTTCTTGATAATAAGTAGCATTCCTTTCATCTATGAAGGAAACAATATTTTGTTCTAACTGAGTTAAATAAGAAGATTTTATTTCTTCTACATTAGAAAAAGTATTAATTGTTGCTAAATTAATACTATTAAATTCCTTTTGAGTTATTTGTAATTTATAAGCATTATAAATGTTTTTTAACTCATTAGTATAATTATTAATTATCTCTTTGGCATGCTCTAACATAGGGAATTCTCCTTAATTGTCAAATATTATAGTTTATTTAACCCTTAAATGCAAGAGAAATAATTAAGATATTTTTATCTTTCTTTACTGTCAATAATAATTGTTACAGGTCCCATATTTTCAATATGAAGAGTCATATCAGCTCCAAAGATACCCGGATAGGTTTTAACTTGTTCATTTAACATTGCATTAAATAAATCATATAGTTTAGTGGCCTCACTACCATTCATGGCTAAATTATAGCTAGGACGATTACCCTTACTAGTTACGGCATATAAAGTAAATTGACTAATAGATAAAATACTTCCCCCAACATCTAAAATACTTTTATTCATGACGCCATTTTCATCATCAAAGATTCTAAGATTAGCAATTTTCTTAACGATATAATTAATATCATCTAAAGTATCGCCTTCGGTAAAACAGACTAAAATTACTAAACCTTTATCTATTTCATTGTATATTTTATTATCAATTACCACATTACTATAATTGCTTCTTTGAACAACAACGCGCATTAATTTAAAACCTCAACATTCTTATATTTAGCTAAAGTATTTTTAAAATGTTCTAATTCTTCTTTATCTTTAACTTTAATTAAAATGCTGCAAATAGTGCCATCATTTACCTCTTTATTTTTGATTTCCGAAATGACAATTTTTTCTTTAGTTGATTCCGTAATTAAATCCATTAAGAAGTTGCCATTTTTAACTAAGACTTCAATACTCGTAAAATAAGTATTATCGGTATTAGGATTCCATTCAACTTTAATTAATCTTTCCGGGTTTGTTTTGGTATTCGGACAATCTTTTTTATGCACTGATACCCCTTCTCCTTTAGTAATAAATCCGACAATATCATCACCTTTAACGGGATGACAACATTTAGCTAAACTATACATAATATTCGTATTACCATCCACAATAATATCATCTTTTTGATTATTTAAAGTCATTCTTGGCTTTAATTTTTCAATTAAAATATCTTCGACATTTTGTTTATCTTCCGTAGTTAAATTAATGATATAACCGGCGGTATAACGAAGAGATCCAATGGATAAATATAAATCTTCAACTGAATCCATTTTTAAATCTTTTAAAATTTTGGCTAAGTTTTCTTCACTTAAAACATCACTAATGCTTAACTTTCTTTTTCTAATTTCTTTTTCTAAAATATTTTTACCTTTTTGAATATATTCTTCCCGGTCTTTTTTACTAAAGTAGGCTTTAATTTTATTTTTAGCTTGGGCTGTTTTAACAAAATTTAACCAATCAGCATTCGGAGTGGCACTATTATTGGTAATGACTTTAACAATATCATTATTTTCAAGTTCATGAGATAAAGGCACAATATTATCATTAACAATGGCCCCGACGGTCGTATCACCAACACCACTATGAATGCGGTAAGCAAAATCAACCGGAGTTGCACCTTTAGGTAGTTCAATAACATCCCCTTTTGGTGTAAAGACATAAATTAATTCGCCAAGTAAATCATTATTGACATTCTTTTCAAAGGATAAATCACTTTCTTCACTATTGGTTTCAATGATATTCCGAAACATTTCGAGTTTTTGTTCCATAATGGCTTGGACTTTTTTAGTTCCTTTTTCTTTATATGACCAATGGGACGCAATCCCTTTTTCGGCAATTTCATCCATTTCATAAGTTCGCACTTGCACTTCGTAAACCTCGCCATCAGAACCAAATACGGTAGTATGTAAACTTTGATACATATTTTCTTTAGGATTCGCAATATAATCTTTAAATCTTTTCGGAACAGGCCGATATTTAGAATGAATTAACCCAATAACGGTATAACAATCGGCTTCACTATTTACGAATATTCTTAAAGCAAGAAGGTCATAGATATCACTCCATTTTTTACCATTATTAAGTTTATTATATAAAGAATAAACACTTTTAACTCGGCCTTTTATCTCGTGGGTAATCCCGTTTTCATTTAAAAGATGCGATAAGTCTTCTTTCATTTCTTGTAAGTTATCATTTAATTCTAAAGTTGTTTTGTTTAACTTTTCTAAAATATCTTGATAAACTTCGGGTTTTAATATTCTTAAGCAAATATCTTCTAATTCACTTTTAATAGAATTAATACCTAAACGATGGGCAATAGGAACTAAAACCGCCATAGTTTCTTTCGCTTTTAATTTTTGTTTTTCTTCTTTAACCGCCCAGTTAGTCCGCATATTATGAAGACGGTCCGCAAGTTTTATATAAAGTACTCTTGGATCTTCCGCTAAACCAACTAAAACTTTTCTTAAATATATCGCGGAATTTTCCGTTTCATCAACCAATTCTAATTTATTTATTTTAGAAACACTGTCAACAATTAAAGCCACTTCACTACCAAATTTTTCTTCTAAGATTTCTTTAGTCGCATTAACCCCATTATTTAAAACTTCATGTAAAAGGGCTGAAATAATTGTTACATCATCAACATTTAAATCCATTAATATCTTTGTTACATGTAAAGGATGGGTTATAAAATCATCACCCGATAATCTTTTTAAACCTTGGTGTTCTTCTAAAGCATAATTATACGCTTCTTCTATTTTTTCAATACTTTCTGGATACATCTTATTTAATTTGGCATATAAAGAAGCAAAACTTATTTCTTCATCTTTCAATTTAATCACTCATTTCTTAATTTTTTTAAATATATTTCTAATTTTAAACTATCTAAATTTAATATATCATCAACCATTTCATGGATCCGAATGTCCTTTTTATTACTCCAAACATTTTGCATTAAATAATTCCAAACATCTTGTTCTTCGATATTTAGTTTCAATCTTTTAACTTCTTCCACTTTAAGTTTCAAAGCCGGCGTTAGTCTTTGGTACAACTCTTGCATCGATTTAAATTTTGGCACTCTTTTATCCATAAAAGTCCATCTTCCTTCATAAGATTATTATATAATATTTTATTTATCTTTTAAAGGTGATATATGAAAAGTAAGAATATTTTTATTAAATCAACACTCATTTTAATCCTTGGCGGTATTATTACCAAAATCTTAGGATTTGTTATTAGAATTATTTATACCCGAATTGTCGGAGCCGAAGTTTTAGGCTTATATTCTTTAGTTATGCCGACTTATTCTCTTTTAATAACTATTGCCACTTTGGCTTTACCTACCACTATTTCGAAATTAATTGCGGAGGATAATAAAAACCATTTACGGGTTCTTTCAACTTCCACCATTTTAATTATGGCCATCAATTTTTTAGTGGTAATTGTCATGCTTTTTTCGGCGAAATTTATTGCTAATAATCTTTTACACGAAAGTCGTTGTTACTTACTTATTATTGCCATGACTTTAACATTTCCAATTATTTCGATATCTAGTATTATTAAAGGATATTTTTATGGTAAACAAAATATGATACCTAATGTTGTTTCCAATATTATTGAACAATTAGTAAGAGGCGTTTTAATTTATTTATTTGTTCCCAAAATAATGGCTCGTAGTGAAATTTTAGCAGCATCTTCTCTCTTTATCTTTTCTTTTATTGAAGAAGTTGTCTCTATTTTTGTTAATCTTTGTTTTATTCCCAAGAAAATTAAAATAACTAAACAAGCATTAATACCTAATAAATATACTTTAAAAAATATTTTAGATATATCTATTCCAACAGTATCATCAAGAATTATTGGCAACATTGGTTATTTCTTTGAACCTATTATTTTAAAAAATTTATTACTTTTTAGTGGTTACTCTAACGAATATATTTTAGTTGAATATGGAGCCTATAATGCTTATACAATGGCTATTTTAACTGTTCCTTCCTTCTTTATTACGGCCATATCTTCGGCACTTATTCCCGAGGTTAGTAAACACTATTTAGATCGTAACAATGAAAGTATGTTAAAAAGACTTAAAGAGGCTTTAATATTTGCTTTATTTATTGGGATTACTTATTCAGTTTTATTAATGTTCTTTGGTAAATTTATTTTAACTAGTTTATACAATACTACTTTAGGTTTAAATTATATTAAAGTTTTAGCACCCATATTTCCTTTATTTTATATTGAAGCCATTCTAATGAGTTTTTTACAAGCCATTAATAAAGCCAATATTACTATGCGAATTACTATTTTAGGGGTTATTGTTAAATTAATTGTTCTTGCTAGTACTTCCCTAATTCATATTGGTATGTATTCTTTAATTGCATCAGAAATAGCCAATATATTCTTAGTTGTCTTTTTAAATATCTATTATGTTTACAAATATAGTAAAAAAATAACCAATTATTAGTTATTTTCTTCTTCAATTTCTTCTAACATCTCTGAAAATTCTTTTTCTGATAATTTAACAATTCTAGTTATTACTTCATTGCTCATTTTTTCATCTAGCATATTTTTGACTATATCCTTTTTAGTTAGCCATTCGCCCATTCTTTTTTCAAGAGCTTTCTTGTCATAGTATAATAATGAATCAAAGTCGCCAGTTAACTCTTGTAATCCTTCTACCTTATTCATTAATCTTCTCTTTCTTTTTCAATT
>CANQHT010000007.1 GCA_947623705.1 uncultured Bacilli bacterium | reverse complement strand
AATTCATCGATGTTTAAATCATCAAAAACATCATTAATAGTATCATAATGAGGTAAATCAGATAAATCTTCATTAATGATTTTAGATAAATTATTGATAGAATTATCATTATTAAATTTATTAGTCATAGAATTCATAGAAGTAATACCACAAAGTAAAGCGAAGAGACGAGTAACACATATAGCTTTCATAGTATAAGTGACTTTACCTTGTTGTCTTACATCAGTTAGATTATCAAACATAATAAAAAGTCGTGGTAAATACTTATCAATAATATTATACAATGTACATACCAGCGACTTGTCTTTCTTTAATTCTCTTTTTTCTTTTCTTGTCATCAAATTAATCAACCACCTTTTCTATATTATATCAAATTGGTTGATTGCGAAAAATTTTCACTCCTTAGAGCTGAAATTCTACACTTTTTCTTTACTTGAAATGGAAATAATAGTATACTTTATTATAGAATATAATTGTATGGAGGAAGTTTAAATGAAGGATCTAAAGGTGAGAATTATAAGTATAATTGTGATGCTTATAGTTTTAGTACCAGTTATATATTATGGGGGTTATTTGTTTGCAGCGGCAGCGGGAGTGTTAAGTGTTTTAGCTTATAAAGAAGTATTAGATTTAAAAAAGAGTCATAAACCAATACCTCTTGTCGCAAGTATTTGTGGTTTAGTGGCTTTACTTTATTTAGTTTTTGGTAGTTATGGTAAATTTACTTTTGATTATGCCGTTAGTTTTTCCAAAGTTTTAGTACCCCTTATATTAATATTATTACCAACTGTGTTATATAATAAAGAAGAGTATTTAACAACTGATGCTTTTTATCTATTAGGATTTATTTATTTAATTGGTTTTACATTTAATCTTTTAATAGTTATGCGCAATATTAATATTTATCTATTATTATATTTATTAGCAGTTACAATATTTACCGATATGTTTGCCTATTTAATAGGTAGTTTAGTAGGTAAGAATAAATTAAAACCAAAGATAAGTCCAAATAAATCTTGGGAAGGTACAGTTGCGGGTTTAATTGGCGGTTCCACAATTTCTTTGATTTTCTATCATAGTTTAATTAATCCAATTAATTTTAAAATTGTTTTCATTACTTTATTATTATCGATGATTGGTCAGTTAGGAGATCTATTTTATAGTAAAGTCAAAAGAGAAAATGAAATTAAAGATTTTTCCAATTTTATTCCGGGTCATGGTGGTATCTTAGACCGAATTGATAGTTTATCATTTGTTATAATATTTTATGTTGTTGTAATATGGTTTTTATAGAAAGGTGATGCTTTATGTGGATTTTAACAGTAATATTATTTATCTTTATTTTAGGTCTTATCGTTTTAGTTCATGAGTTTGGTCATTTCTTTTGGGCTAAAAAATTTGGAGTTTATATTCACGAATTTTCAATTGGTATGGGACCTGTAATATTTTCTAAAAAAGGAAAAAAAGATGGTATAACTTATAATATTAGAGCCCTTCCTATCGGGGGATTTGTATCAATGGCTGGAGAGGTTTATGAAGATGATGACAGTGTTCCAAAAGAAAAATGTTTATGTAATAAACCAATTTGGCAAAGAATAATTGTTATGGCTGCCGGAGTTTTCAATAACTTCTTAATGGCTTTAGTCTTATTATTCTTATTTGGCTTAATTTGGGGATCAACGGAATTATCTCCGAAAATTGATACGGTTTTAGAAGGCTATCCAATGGCGGAGGCCGGTATTGTTAAGGGTGATAAAATAATCGCTATTAACAATAATCATATTAGTACGTGGGATGAAGCCCAAATATTATTGTATTTTAAAAATGATAAAGATTATTATGAATTTACCATTAAACACGAAAATGGGGAAGTAGAAGATTATAAAATAACGCCAAAAGAAGTTAAAGATGAAAATGATACTAAATTTGGTTTTAGTGTTAGCCAAGAAGAAACTCATGGTTTATTTAATAAAATTAAATTTGCTTTTGGCAAGTTCTATGCTGTTGTAGCATCAATGTGGTTAACTTTAGGAGGTTTATTTACTGGTAAAATTTCAATTGATGCTTTATCTGGTCCCGTAGGTATTTATACGGTAGTAGATGAAAGTGTTAAATATGGTTTAATGCAAGTAGTTTATCTAGTCGCCTATCTTTCCGTTAATGTTGGGGTAATTAATATTATTCCATTCCCAGCCTTTGATGGTGGACGTATTCTATTCTTAGCAATCGAAAAAATTAAAGGTAGTCCAGTTAATCAAAAATTTGAGAATATGTGTCACACGATTGGTTTCATTCTTCTAATGCTTTTAATCATTTATGTAACAATCAATGATATAATTAGATTATTTTAAGGAAGTAGAAATACTTCTTTTTTCTTTACACTTTTGTGTCAAAATTGCGATATTTTTTTGAAAATTATGCTCCAAATCTTGATTTCGGGGGGGGAATACTATAATAAAGATAGATAGGTAAAATATGTGTCAAGTGAAAACTAAAATAGTAGAAAGCAATTTAGTTAGTATGATATACTTAATACGTATAAAAGAATATTTGCTTATCTATTGTTTATAATAAAAGAAGGAGTTAGACTTATGAATAAACAAAATAAAATATCGTTAATTTTAGGAGTGTTAGTTTTAATAGTTTTAATAATCTCATCATCTTTTGCCTTTTTTCAAATAACCAATACTGGCAGTACTGAAACTAATACAACACTTACCGGAAATTTAGAAGATGTAGAAAGTTATGGAACAGCATCTCTATAAGGGCCCAATAATAAATTACATATCAAAATAAAAGCGAGTGATATGGCTCCTACAAAAATAGGAACCCATTATTATGCCACAATAGATCCTGATTTAGATTATGAACTTGATAAACAAAATCATCTTATTTCAACAGCAAGTATAGATAATGGTGAAGGAAATGAAGATGTAGTATATGAATGTACATCAGATTTATTAATAGAAGCCAGTGGTAGTTTAGTAACTGACAATGTAATAAATACTGCCGATGGTAATATTTATTTTGGAGGAAAAGGAAGTATAATAGAACCAACTGAAATAAGTTTAAAAGATATAATAGATGCTCAAAGTACAGGTGGCTATAAAAAACAAATAAAATATAAAATAACCGGAAATGGAGAAGCCACATTAACAACTGATATAGATATCATAAATAGAGATGACTACCAAAATGATATAGCAGGAAAACAAATTGATTTAACAATAACAAACAAGAACTTAGTATGTACTGTTAAAGGATTACAAGAAAAGGCATATGCAACTTTTGAGGATTTAATCCAAGAATATTGGAATTATCCAATTGTAACTGCATCATTTGTGAATTATATACCATCAGATTTAGAGACAGAAAATATTGTGTCACATATGGATGTATCTGATATAGATTCAGGAACTTCAGAAGGAAGTGTAATAGCATGGTTTGAAACGACAGATAAAGTATATGAATATGAGGAATCATTATATAATTTATATATAGGATCAGAATCGGAAATATATGTGAAAGATTTAACTGAAGCATTTGCTTATACTAGTTTAGAAACAATAACATTTGATAATTTAAACACAAGTGAAACAACCGATATGAGTTTTATGTTTGCTGAATATCAAGGAACCGAATTAGATTTAAGTACCTTTGATACCTCAAAAGTAATCAATATGAGTTATATGTTTTCAAATACATCAGTTGAATTACCCTTTAAAGACTGGTCAAATTTTGTAACCACAAATGTAGAGGATATGAGTGATATGTTTGATGGATATCAAGGAACATCATTAGATTTAAGCAATTTCGATACATCGAAAGTAACTGATATGAGTTCTATGTTTTTTGATTGTAATAACCTAACTTCTTTAAATTTAAGTAATTTCGATACATCAAAAGTAACTGATATGAGTTCTATGTTTTCTTATACAGGTGCAAATATAACATTTCCATCTGTATTTGGCACAGGAGCAACCGATATGAGTAATATGTTTTCTTACTATCAAGGAACCACCTTAGATTTGAGTAGTTTTGATACATCAAAAGTAACTGATATGAGTTCTATGTTTTCAAATACATCAGTCGACTTACCATTTCAAAATTGGCCACAATTTGTAACAACAAAAGTAGAAGATATGAGTAATATGTTTTCTTACTATCAAGGAACCACCTTAGATTTAAGTAGTTTTGATACTTCCAAAGTAACTGATATGAGTAATATGTTTTATTATTGTATGAAATTAACTTCATTAGATTTAAGTAGTTTTGATACTTCCAAAGTAACTGATATGAGTAATATGTTTTGTTATTGTATGAAATTAACTTCATTAGATTTAAGTAGTTTTACATTTGATAATGTAAAAGATGAAATATATGATGAATATGGTAATTCATATAGTGGATTTGAAGATACATTCTATGATGTTCCAGAATCATGTCAAGTCAAAATAAAATCAAGTCAGCTAGAATTATTTAAAAGCAAATTCTCATATGATTTCGCACCAACTCCTGTCGATTAAATAACCATTTTATTGGTTATTTTTTTGTGGTTTAAAAATATCAAAATAATAGTTATAATATAATTATGAAAAATGAATTAAGAGAAAAATATTTAGAAATTAGAAATAATATTATTAATAAAGAAGAGAAAGATAATATTATATTTAATAAAGTTGTTAATAATGCGTATGTAAAAAATGCAAAAACTATATTAATTTATGTATCTTTTAATAGTGAAGTAGATACTAAAAAATTAATTACATATTTTTTAAAATATAAAAAAGTTGCCGTTCCTAAAATAGAAAATAATAATATGAATTTTTATTATATTAATAGTCTTAATGATTTAAAACTAGGTACTTATCATATTTTAGAACCTATTACTAATATAAAAGTTACTGATTTTAAAGATACTATTTCAATAACTCCGGGTATTTGTTTTTCAAAAGATAATTATCGAATTGGTTATGGTAAAGGTTACTATGATAAGTTTTATTCTAAACATAATATTTATAGTATTGGGTTATGTTATAAAGAATGTTTAATTGAAAATTTTACAAAAGATAAGTATGATATCAAAATTAATGCAGTAATTAGTGATGAAATGTGTTATAATAAGGTTGTCCTTGTAGCTCAGCTGGATAGAGCGCACGCCTCCGACGCGTGAGGCCGAGGGTTCGAATCCCTTCAAGGACACCATTTTAGTTTATACCCCCTGTATATTGAGGTTTTAAATGTCATTATATTTTTTTGATATTGCAAAGTTATAACCTAATTGTTATATCAGTAGTTTTTTGTAAATTTGTTTTGTACATATTTTGTATACGCTTTGCATATAATATGATTGACAAATGCTATTAAATATGGTAGCATTTAGTTAGTGAGTGAGTAGTTCGCTGAGTTACTGGAGGGGATTGCTTAATGCTTTCCCAGCAAGCATTGACTTGTGGGTTCCTCTAGTCAGGGGAAAGCTCACTTTTTATTTGACTCTAAATAAATAACTAATTCACTAAATTCTTTTGAATATTCAATATTTCCAGGTACATATTTTAATCCGTATCCTAAGTATTTACCATTGTATGAGTAAAATTTAGGCTGAATATAGGAAATATATTTTTTATGTATATTATCGTTGTATTTTAATGCTTGCCCCAGTGCACTACAACAACAATCTGCTAATTGTAACAATTTTTTTTGAGAGTTAGGATAAATTTTAATTTGTTTAATCTTTGAACGATCAATTTTAAACTTGTCACCATTAGAATTTATAAAGTTTAATAATTTTTCTTTAGATAAATTTCCACGACTGCTTATATTAATATTTGCAATAGCATTTCTATCTCTAACAAACCAACAAATTCGTTCATATAAATAGCCAGAAAAATGATTATATATTTCATCAGATTTTATAAATTTTATTTTGTTTGTATCTATGATAATGTTAATAATAGTAATATCCATTTCTCCAATGTCAGACATAATCATTAATTTATTTGGATATCCTTTTATTAATTTCCAGTGTAACTGACTTTTTATATTTATTTCTACATTTTCTTTTATTATATCAACGCATTTGGAAATTCCTATATCTTTATCTTTTTCAACTAATACGGCGGTTAAAATAAAATATTTTGAACCCCTATGTAATCCTTCGTCACCTGATTCATCAATGTAAACATTATATTCTTTCATTTTTTCACTTCCTTTTCCAATAAAAATTTAATATGTTTAATATGATTATTGACTTAATTATAACGCACTAGAAATAAAATTCAACAATAAATAACATTTTAATATACATATGATCATAGTAATGAATAAAATTTCTTATAGATTTTGGAATATTAATGATAATAAATTACTAAACTTAGAAAATAATTTGTTTAAAAATCAAAGTATTGAATTCTTAATAAATATGGTGTATTATTTTTATATGATGGGATTTGAATTTCTCTTTAAAGAAAAGTTATATTCTAATTGACAATTATAAAATTTTATGTATAATAATTTTGAAATTGAGGGGATTTTTATGGAAGAAAAAAATTGGAAAAAAAGAATGTTAGAAAAAGCTAAAGAAAAGAATGCTGGTTTGTGGAGTATTGCTTTATCAATCATTATTATTTTGACCGCTGCTAATAGTTGTAATCAAAATAAGAATCAAGAAAATTCGGAAACATCTCCAACTCCAACTTATGAATCTTTAGAACCTACTATTATGGCTACACCAAAATTAAGTAATGGTTTAGAAATTACAACACCAAAAGTTAGTCCAAGTGCTACTATTAGTCCTGAATTAACACCTGAAGAAAGTTTAGATGATGATATTTTAGATGTAGAAGTTCCTAATGATACAGAAACACCAACAATGCCACAAAATACATTAGAACCTACTCCAGAAGTAACACCTAGTCATACACCAGAAGTTACACCAGAGGTAACTCCGACACCGGCGACACCAACACCAACAGTAACTCCAAAACCAACACCGACTCCGACAGAAACACCAACACCAACTGTTACACCTAGTAAACCAACAGAATGTGTTCATTCATATTCAACAAGAAAAATATATCCAGAACATTTAACTGAAGAATACTGTTATACTCAAGAAACATATTGTAATAAATGTAATAAGATATTTGATTCAATCAATGTAGAACATCATTTAGATACTGGTACATATATACCTACAGATTATAAAATTAAATATTCATGTACTGATGAAAAATGTTTATATAGTAAATTAGAAGAACATATACATGATTTTTCAGTACATCGGACTGACTTAGATAATGATACTGATGAAGTATGGGAAGATCCAATATGTAATGAATTACAATATCGAACTCATAATTTAGAATATGGTGATTATGGTAATTGTTTAAATGAAGGATGTGGTTTTTATAAAGAACCACCAGCTCATAAACATAATCCAGCAACTAGAATAACAAGGCCTTCAATTCCAGTTGCAGACTATTGTTATAGAGAAGAAATTTATTGTCAAGATTGTGAAGATGTTTTATCAATCAAAGAATATCAACATAATATGCCAACATCTCCTTCAGTTGAAGGAATATTTGGAGATACATACTATTGTCAAAATATGGGATGTACATATTATGAATCAAGACCAAAACAAATTAATGCTCTAGCAAATGAACAAGAATTAACTTTAAGATTAGTAAAGAATAAAAGGAGTAAGTAAAAATGAAAGAAAATAAGAAAAAATGGTATAAGTCAGTAAGTAATTGGTTAATTATAGTAGCATCTATTATTTTGGTGCCAATTTTGCTTGTTAATATATGGATAATGGTTCAAGCCAATACTGATAAAGATAAAATTCCAAGTGTTTTTGGTTATAAACCATTTATTGTTTTATCTGGTTCAATGGAAACAGAAATTCATAAAGGCGATTTAATTATTACAAAAATAGTTGATCCAGAAACTTTAAAAGTTAATGATGTTATTGCTTTTAGAGATGCTGAAGATACAGTTACTACGCATAGAATTATTGATGTTGTAGAAAGAGAAGGCGAAACATTATTTATTACTAAAGGGGATAATAATAATACGCAAGATCAAAATTTAGTTGAATTTAATGATGTTGAAGGTTTATATGTCTTAAGAGTACCTGGTATTGGTACAGTTATGAATAGTTTAGCAGAACCGACAACTATTATAATTGTTGTATTATGTATTACAATTGCCTTTATAATTGGTTTTACAATTTCTAATAAAAAACAAAGAGATTTAGAAAAACAAGAGTTCTTAGAATATAAAAGAATGAAAGAATTAGAAGCAAAAGAAGAGGAAGAAAAGAAAGAAACAAATAAGAAAACAACTTCTAAAGAAAAGTCTAAAAAGACTAAATAAACTACGGGTAAACGACCTTAAATGGTGTTTACATATAATTAGGAATGCATAAATTCCTATGCATACAAATTTATGCAAAAAATACTAAAACAGGAGGAGGTGAAACACATAATGAATAAAAAATTAATCGCATTTGCTGCTTTAGTATTTGCTGTAGTTTTAACTTCGTTCTCAGTAAGTGGAACTTATGCTAAATATACTAGTGAAGCAACTGCAACTGATAAAGCAACAGTTGCAAAATGGGACTTCAAGGTTGGAGGTACTACTTTAACTAAAGAACAAAAAACATTTGCTTTTGATGTTTTTAACACTGTTAATGAAGATAGTTTAATTGAACTTCATAAAGGAAAAGGAGAAAAAATAATAGCACCTGGCTCAAAAGGAACAGCAACAATTGCATTGAAAAATGATTCTCAAGTAAAAGCAAATGTAGTTTTAAAATTAGAAGAAGATGGAGGACCATCAAATATTCCTTTAAAATTTAAAGTTAAATTAGGAAATAAAACTTTTAATGATGATTATAAATCATTAGAAAATTTAGCTTCAACTTTAGAAGAAAGTGTCGCATTTGCAGATGGTACTGCTCAAAATCTAGTTATTGATTGGATTTGGGAATATAATGCTGAAACTGATGAAAGAACTGATGAAAATGATACTGATTTAGGTTTAAATCCTGGTACTTTTAACTTAAAAGTTACAGTTACAGCAACTCAAGCAGCTGTAGAAACTATTGGTGAATAATAATAAAAATGGAAGTTATTAAACTTCCAAATAAAGATATCATATCTTTATTTAATTAATATATATTAATTAATAATCTTATTATATCCTTATTTGAGAGTTTAATACTTAATATAGAAGGGAGTAAAAGGTTATGGATAATAATGATAAAAAAGAAAAACATCGTAAGCTTAAATTAATTATTATGATAATTATTATTATAATCATAATTCTTTTACTAATTACTAGTTGTACTTCTAACTTTTTTGGTCGTATCGGGGGAATTTATAATAATGAAGGAGATTATACTATTGAACCTGATGATGGAACAGAAGAAATAATATTAAATAAAGATTTAATCTTTTTAAAAGATAAGATTAATTTTTCTTTAAGTGATACTAATGCAAAAGTATTATTTACTTATCATAATATTAATCCGAAAGATTTTACTTGTACTACTAGTGATGCCGAAATTGCTACTTGTTATGTTCAAGATAATTATATTGTTATTAATCCAAAAGGCATGGGTAGTATTGATATTACTTTAGAAGCAAAAGTTAATGGAAAGATTTACCGAGCAACAACAAAAGCAACAATTAAAGATGTAACAAGATATATTAAATTAGCTGGTAAAAGTGGGAAAATTATAATTAATAAAAATAATGAAGTAATTATACCTTTTAGTTTAGTTAGATTAGATGGCGATGTTAAAGTTAAAGTAAGTGATAATACCATTGCGGATGCTTATATAATAGGTAACTCCTTAAAAGTAGTGGGTAAAAAGGCGGGTAAAGTCAAAGTTACTTTACAAGTTACTTATAAAGGAAAAGTTTATGAAACAACTTATAATTTGGAGGTAACAAAAGAAAATAATGATGCCACATTACAAGAATTAAATTTAAGTAAAGGTAACATTAATTATCAAAAAGATCAAAATAAATATTATTTAAGTGTTCCTTATGAAGAAGATAAAATTACTATTGATCCACTACCTAGTGATAGTAAAGCCAAAGTTACTTATGAATTTAATGGAGAAAAAGTAAATAATTTAAAAGATTTACCATTAAAAGTGGGAAAAAATAAAGTTACTATCAAAGTAGAGGCGGAAGATGGAACAACTAATGTTTATGAAATTGAAATCGAAAGAAATGTGGAAGTAAAAACAAATGGTTATTTAGAAAGTTTAAGGGTAAGTGAAGGTGTATTAACTCCAAAATTTCAAAAAGATATCACAAGTTATCATGTTACTGTTAATTCAGATGTTAAAAATTTAGATGTAACTTTAAAAGCAGATAAAAATGTGCAAAATGTAACTTATAAATTTAATGGCGAAGTTGTAGATAGTTTAGATAATTTACCTTTAAAAGATGGCGATAATGTTATCGAAGTTGAAGTTACTAATAAAGATGGGAAGAAAAAAACTTATACAATTACAGTAACTAAAGAAAAAGAAGAAGAAGATAAAGTATTAAGAAAAGTTGTTTTAAAAAATGCTTCAAATGATAAATATACGGCTTATTTAGAAGATGGTACTATTGATATTGCTTATGAAATATTAGAATATGATAAGAATACGAATAGTTGGTATGCTACTAATGATTATAATTTAGATGAGGTAGTAGTTACTTTAGATGGCGAAGTATTAAAAGTATCTAAAGGTAAAATAACGATTAAACCAAATAAAAAAGACTTAAATAAAACTAAAAAATTAGAAATAAAATATCAAGATAGTCAAGATAGTAAAAATATTGAATTTAAAATGTTAGATTATTATTTAAGAAGTAGTCAAAATAGTTATGAATTTAATATGGATACGGGTGGTAATATTATATTAGAAAATAATTTCTTTACTAGTGATATTACCGTTAAAAAGATAGAAAACGGGATAATAATTGCATCAGATAATGGCGAAATAGTTATAACGGGTGCTGATTTAAGTTTTAGTTATGTTAAAGATGCTGGTACGGAATATTTAGTTATTAATGTTAAAAGTACAAGTACTGGTTCTAAACAAATTCAAGTAAGTGGCAAAATGTTTGATCAAGAAATAAATAGTTTTAATATAAGTGTCGAATTTATTACGGAATATCTAGTTAATATCGATGCTAATGGGGGTTATTTTGATGCCTTTACTATGGTTTATAATTTAAAATTAAATAGTAATAGTGAACTTGATTTAAGTGTGTATTCCGCTAAAAAAGTTACTGATGATGCTTGTAAAGTTTATGAATTAGTGGGCTTTAGTGAAAGAAAAGATGCTTTACCTACGGATAAAGATGTCTATTTAAAAGATGATATTATTAAGATAACTAGAAATATGGATTTATATGCTATTTATAGTGATAAAGTAGTGGATAATCCTGAAGAAGAAAGTGAAAAATGGGTTTATCTAGAAGATGTCTTATTATTTCATAATAAAGAATACTACCAAAAATATGGGGTTGATAAAATAATTTATCCGGGTGCCTATGGAACATATCTTATGAATTTTACGAATAATACCGGTAGTGATATTATCATTAATAAAATTAAAATTGAAGAAGTAAAAACGATTTGTATTGAAGATAAGGGATGTCTTAATATGGGATATAAAATAGCAAGTGATAATAATTATTACTATGGTAGTTCTAAAGAATATACAATATTAAATCAAAATAGTAAGGAAACAACTAATATGAATTTAGAAATTCCAAGTAATAGTAGGGCAGATATTTTATTATCTTGGGAATGGGTTGAAGTTGATGATGAACTAGATACTTTAATAGGTAATTCCGTAACGGATTTAAATAATCTATATAGTATTTTAGTAGGTATTAACTTTAAAACAATTCCTAAATGTCCTAAGGGGTAGTTTATGAAAGTGGTAAAAAAAGTAATAATTATCATAATGGAAATCCTTTTAGGGGTGTTATTAGTATTTAATATTTATAATTTTGTGGGTTTAAAAATATTTAAAAAAGATCTTATGACAATTAATGGTTATGCTTTACTAGAGGTCATCTCTGGTTCAATGGAACCAACCTTAAAAATTGGTGATTTAATAATTATTGATACTAATGATAAAGAGGTAAAAGAAAATGATATTGTAACCTTCTATGATGTCAATGGTTCATTTGTTACCCATCGGATTAAAGAAATTAAAGATAAAATGATGATAACAAAAGGAGATAATAACAATACCGTTGATGAAGAGATGCCCTTAAAAAATATTGTCGGAACTTATAAGTTTAAAATTAATGGTTTAGGAACACTTATTACTTCATTAAAAAATCCTTTAGTAAGTGGTATAATATTTATTATTGGTATTCTTATATGTTATTTAATTAGTTTTGATAAGAGTGAGAATATTGATGATGGAGAATATCAAGAGTTTTTAAAAGAAAAAAATAGTAAAGTTAAGAAAAATAAAAAACATTATGTAAAAGATTTCTTAGAAAAAATAACAATAAAAATAAAAGATATATGGTTTAAAATAACGAAAAGAGAAGAAAAAGAAGTTAAGAAAAAGCAAAACAAATTAAAGAAAAAGCAAACGAAGGATGCAAAAAAGAAAAAGAAAAAACAAAGAAAAAATAGAAGAAGGTGAAAAAAATGGAAGGTTTATTACAAAGTAAGAGATTTCGCAATAATTTAGTAAAATGGGTAATTATGTATGTAGGATCAATATTGCTTCTTACAACTGTAATAACCTATTCAAAATATATCTCTTCTTTTGGGGGTAGTGATACAGCTAGAGTGGCGAAATTTGAAGTTAAAATAGCCGAGAATAAATGTAGTGAAGAAGTTTTAACTGAATGTACACAGGAAAAATATCGGAATACGGAAAATATTGATTATTATTTTACCGTGGATACTACCAATATTGAAGTAAATACTGCCTTTTATCTAACCTTTTATATTAATGGAAATTTTAATTTAGATGGTATTTATGAAGTTGGAAAAAGTGAAAAAATACTTTTAACTACTAAAAGTGATAGTAATATAGCGGGAACTAATTTTAAAGTTTATACTTATAATAATGATGTTGTAGCGGGTAAAGGTAGTAATACTAAATATCTTGTAAGATTAACTGCTAAAACAAGTAATTATGCAAATGATATTGTTAAAGTTGGTTATTCTGCGGTTCAAAAATCTAAATAGGGAGGATTAATTATGCTAAGGAAATTAAAAAATAATCGAAAAATATTATTGGGAACTATTGTAGTTTTAAGTGTGATTAATTTATCTTGTTTTAGTTTATCACAAGCTAAATATATTTCCGAAAAAGAATATGCTTTAAATTATAAAGGTGATTTTTATGATTTAAATACCCAAAAATTTCCGGGAGGTATTACGCTAATTAATAAGGCATATGAAGAGATTACTGTTAGATTTTCTTTTGATAGAAATAAAGTTTCAAGAAAAGGGGAAGTAGATACTTATACTATAAATATTCCTGATGGGTGTAGTATTAAAGATATTAATGAAGTAAATGCAAGTGTTAAAGGTAAAATTAATAAAAATACTATTACTTATAATGATATAGGAAATGCTACTGTAACTGTCGATGTTGTTTGTTCAGTACCTCATATTATGGATAGTAGTGAAGAAAATATTATAATTGATCCTATTTCTATAACTGAACATGTGGGTAGTGATAGAGAATCATTTACATATATTAATGGTAAATATAGTATAACTACTAGTGAATATTTTCAAGATTTATTTACCCCTAGTAAAGAATTAAAAGTAAGTAAAACGGCCCTTAGTATTTATGAACAATTAAAGTATTTATTAGAAAAAAGTTATTTTCCAGAATTTGTGGAAAAAAATCAAAGTGATTATATTATGGTTGAAAATGCTATTTATGAATATATTAGTATTTTTAAAGATGCTACTAGTTCTAATATAAGTGAAAAGAGTTTAAAAGGTTTAACTGTTGATACAACTAGTGATAGTGAATATTATATTTTTAAAATTGAAAATAATTTTAATGGTTATGCTTTAACATTTAGTAATACTGTTAATAGTGCTTTAAATAATATGTATTTTTCTACTGATATAGATTCTGTTCAAATTAAAACTATTTTTAAAGAATATTTAGATTATTTAGTAGCAAAAGAAAAATATAATGAAGATGATTTACAAATTATTAATGAATATTTAAATAATAAAGATATTGAATCTTATATTTTAAATGATACTCCTTTAATAAATGGTTTAGTTAGACAAAAAGATGGTAATATAATTATTATTAATATTAAAGGTTTATTACACGTTGCTAGTTCTAATTCTGATATTCCTATTGCTATACCTGCTGCTGATGAAAATACTATGCATAATAATTTTAAAATGCAATTAGAGAATTGTATTAAAGAAGGTGGCGATTGCTTTGATAAGAATATTTCTGAAAAAATGGTTAATAAAATAGTTTATAATTTATATATTTATTCTTCAATTATTAAAAATAATCAAGGTAATACAAATAAAACTGCTTTTTCAGATTATTTCTTAGTTTATTTACAAGATGAATCAGGCAATATAGAAAGAGTTATTTTACATATTTTCTCAAGTGGGGAACTAGAGGATGGTATAGTTTATACTAATGCTAATATTGAATCTATTGCTAATTTAGAAAATATTACGATTGATATTATAGATAATCCTGATTTAAGTACGACTAATGGTTTAAGTATTAAATTTACAATGTTAGAAGATACTTTAGAAAATCGTAGTGATTTAGTTAATAATATTCGGTTAATTAATTCTTATTTTGGTATTACTTTAGATGAAACAGATGATGAAATATTAGGAAAATTAGATGAAAATTTAAGTATAACTTATGATATTAATTTAAGCGTTACGAAAGTTTCTTAAAAATAAGTCTTTAACAGGCTTATTTTTTGTCTATAAAAGTGTAAACTTAACATAAATAGACAAGTATGGTTACAGTTTGCCATAAAATTTATAATATAGTATAATATTTAAGTAAACAAAGAGGTGTGAATAAATGAGTAAATTAAAAAAAGTTTGGAATGAAAATAAAATCTTATTTGTTTTAGGAGCCATCATTCTTGTTTGTTTAATCGTAGTCATTGTCGTATCTTTAACATTCTTTTATGGCTCTAGTGAAAGTCCTTATGGACATCGTTTAGATATAACCGAAAAAGTTCCTTTAAAAGATGATTTACTTAAAGATTTAAAAAATACTTTAGAGAGTAAGGAAAAAGTTAGTAAAGCGAGTGTAACTTTACAAGGTAAAGTTGTTTATTTTATCATTACTTATGAAGTAGATACTGATATGGAAAAAGCCAAAGAAATTGCAAATAGTACTTTAGAAAAATTTAGTGATGATGAGCTTGGTGTTTATGATTTACAATATACAATAAGTGATACTAAATACACTTTAATGGGGGCCCATAATAGTAATAGTGAAGAAGGTATTACTTGGAGTAACTATAATATTAAAGAAGAAGAGAGTAAAGAAGAATAATGAAAAAGAAAAAGATTTATATATCGGGACTGATTGCGTTAATCGTTATTTCAATCGGTGCCTTTTTTGCCTATCGTTATTTAACGGATGAGAATAAACTAACGAGTGCCGAAAGAACTTGGATTAATTCGAATTTTAATGCTTTACAAAATGTTTATGTCTTGAAAGATGAAAATATTTTTAGTAAAGATGGTCATGGAGTATTCTATGATTTTTTAGATAGTTTTAGTGAAGAATATGGTCTTAATTTAAATATTATTACCTTTGCTAGTAGTGATACACCTAGTGGAATTAATCTAAATAAAAGTAAAAATCTAAATGATAATGCGAAAGTTTTTTATACCGATCATTATGTTTTATTAAGTAAAGAAGCAAATACATTTAATACCATTGAAGATTTAGATGGTTTAACAGTAGGTCTTTTAAATAGTGATTTAGAATTAGTTAAAAATTATTTAAAAGATGAAAATATTAATTATAATGGCTATGATACTATAGATGAACTTTTTACAAATATTGGTACAACCATAAATTATATTATTTTACCCAGAATGGAATATTTAGATAAAATCTTAGAAAATGATTTAGAGATTGTTTATCATTTAAGTGATATAAAAAATTATTATACTTTAAATGGGGTTAATGATAATTTAAGTAATATCTTAATTAAATATTTTAATAAATGGGAAGAGAATGTTAATAGTAAGATTAAAGATGAAGAATTTACGATATTTAAGAATTCTTTAGGGATAACTGATAGTGAAATAACCGATATGTTAAGTGTTAACTATAACTATGGATTCGTTAATAATTCTCCTTATGAAGTTATTATGAGTGGTAATTATGGGGGTATAGTATCTGAGTACTTACAAGAATTTAGTGAATTTTCCGATGTTTACTTTAATATAAAGAAATATAATAATATTGATAAATTAAATAAATCTTTAAATAAAGATAAAGTAGATATTTATTTTGATTTTAATACCAATTTAAATAATAATTATACGGAATTAAAAGAAGGTATCAATGGTAGTTTAGCGATTATTATTAATAAAAAAAGTGCGAAAGTAATTAATTCGGTATATGGCCTTCAAGGTGAAGAAGTCTATGTCCAAAATAATAGTCATTTAAAAAGTTACTTAGAAAGTATTGGGAATATTAATATTAAAACTTATGCTAATTTAAAAGAATTATTTAAGTTAAATAGAAAAGATGTTATTATTGTTCTAGATTCTTATATCTTTGATTATTATAGTAAAACCAAATTAAATAATTATACCAATATTTATAATACTTATTTTAATACGAAATATCATTTTAAAGTTAAAGATAGTTATCCAACTCTTACTAAATTAATGGATAAGTATATGAATTATTTAGATGATCAAAGTATTATTAATAAAGGTTTAGCTAGTCATGCCGAAATTGTTAAAACTGGAAGTATTTTAAATAATATAGCGATTTATTTTATATTGTTAATTGTGCTTGTTTTAGTTATTGGCTTTATTCTTTATAAGAAGGGAAAAAGAATACACATACGAAGAAGACTTAAAAAAGATGATAAAATTAGATTTATTGATGATTTAACTTGTTTAAAAAACAGAGCTTATTTAAGTGATTTTATTAAGACTTGGAGTAATAATACGATATACCCCCAAACAATTATTGTCGTAGATTTAAATCGTTTAAAAGAAATTAATGATAAGTATGGTGTAACGGAAGGCGATAAACAAATTCAAGCCGCCGCGAACGCCTTAATTAAAACCCAACTAGATAATAGTGATTTAATGCGGAGTGATGGTAATGAATTTGTAATCTATACTGTTGGTTATAATAAAAAACAAATAATTAATTATTTACATAAGTTAAATAAAGAATTAAAAAAATTACCATATGATTTTGGGGCAGAGTTTGGTTATAGTATTATTGAAAATAATTTAAAAACAATTGAAGATGCTTTAAATGAAGCCACTAATGATATGAAAAAGAAAAAAGTAGGAGAAGAAAGTGACAAATAGAGTTAAAAATGCTAAAGCGACAATTAAAGAATTTTTCTTAAATATTTTTAGTGTTTTAAGAAGAAGTGATATGGTTATTTTACCGGGTAATTTATCTTTCTACTTTATCTTAGCCATTATTCCCGCTTTAGGTATTATTAGTTATTGTGCTTCCATGTTAAATTTATCAGTGGATTTTCTTTATGATTTTATTGCTACATCTTTTACTTCCGATATTGCCGATTTAGTTTTAGGGGTTAATTTAACTAATACGGTCGGATTTCACTTTATTTTTGCGGTAGTTGTTGGTTTATTTATCGCGAGTAACGGAGCCGATGCCATCATTATTGCTTCCAATACCATTTATGGCACTCCCAATAAATCTTGGCTTAAAAGAAGAATTAAAGCTTTAGGTCTTACTTTCTTCTTAGTTTTACTTCTAATCTTTATCTTAATCGTCCCAGTATTTGGTAATACCATTATTAGAATGTTTCAAGAAGTTAATTTAAATCCTAATATCACAAGTAAAATTATTTTAGTCTTTAATTTACTAAAAGGACCAATCTCCTGGTTAATTATGTTTGCCATTATTAAAATGATTTATTCTATAGCACCCGATAAGAAACCTAAGGGAAGAGTTATCGATTATGGGGCTATATTTACAACCATTGGTTGGATAATTGGTACAAAAGTCTATTCTTTCTATGTTACTAATTATACGGATTATTCTGTTTTATATGGAAGTTTAGCTAGTATTGTCATCTTAATGATTTGGATTTATTATTTATCATATATCTTTACGATTGGTATTGCTTTAAATAGTAAAAAAGATGCCGATAATATGTTAAAAAATGGCACTATAAAACATAAAAATTAGTAGATAATAAAATATGTACACAGGTATTACTTAGTACATATTTTATTTTTTCGATATCAATCTAGTATTCTTTACTAACGATATTGAAGAGTAATATCTAAAAAGAAATCTTTATTAGGTTTCTTTTTTGTTAAATGAGTGTCAAAAAAAATTAAAAAATTAGAAAATGTATTAAAAATGACCTTATATTTTGATATAATAATTTTAGAATATGGAGTGTAGTTATGAAAAAAAGTTTAAAAATTAGTATATTTTTTATTGTTATGATGGCAGTTATATTTACCACTTCTAAAGTTATGGGAGTAGATGATACCCCAGCTAATCCAGCTTTTGAAGATTATAATTTTTATAAAGGCGTAATTGATGCTTATAATAGAGAAAATGAACCTGATGTAGAATACAATCATTCTCTAACTGATGAAGAACTCGCCAAAATCACAAGTATAACTTATACTCCGGTAATAGCACCTCATCCAGAACCATTAACATCAGTTAAAGGAATTGAAAAATTAACAAATTTAAAAAGTCTAAATTTAATGGGAAATCATATTTCGACAATTGATTTATCTAATAATACTAAATTACAAAATTTAGATTTGCAAATGACTCGTTTAACTTCAATAGATATAAGTCATAATGTAGAATTAAAGGCATTTTACTTTACTAGTACAGCTGTTGTAAATAATATAAATTTAGAAAATAATACAAAATTAGAAAAAATCTTTATTGGTTCTGAATTAACTTCTGTTGATTTAAGTCACCAACCTGAATTAAAAGATTTAACTTTATCAGGAGCAGAATTTTCATCTATAAATTTAAGTAGTAATCCATTATTAACTAAACTAGATTTATCTAGTGATAATCTTTCCAATATAGATTTAAGTCATAATACATTATTAACAGATTTAAATTTATCTAATAATAATTTTACGCAACTAGATTTAAGTGCTCAAAATGAGTTAACAAATTTAAACGTTTCAAATAATAAATTAGTTGCTTTAGATTTTAGCAACATAACTAATTTAGTAAGTTTAAATGTTAGAAATAATAGTCTATTATCCATAAAAGGTGAATTACATAATTTTAATTCTAACCCTTATCCAATAAGTGAATATGTTAAAGCTTATTCTAAATATAATAGTAACTGGCCATTATACTTTATGAATGATACTAATTATTTTATTGATCAAAAAATAGTTTTAAGGGCCAAAAAGTCTGGCGATAAATATATAGTTAATTTAAAAGAACAATTTCCGGATTTAGACCTCTCTGAAATAGAAGATTTAAATGGTTATGATTATAAAACTGGAATAATAACTATTTCTGCGCCTTCTATGGCAGTTTATCAGTTTAATTACAGACTACCATTAAAAGCAACCTTTGCTTTTAAACAAGATGAAGAAAGTAGAGATGTCGACTTATTAACTGGTACTATTAAATTAGAAGGAGAAGTTACAATACTTATACCTCCTGAAATAAGTAATTTCTATATTGGTGGTGTTAAAAATCCAGAATATACTAATAATGTTAATTCTAGTGTTTACTTATCTTGGAATGATAGTAATATTACTCATTATTGTATAAATACAACTAATGATAGTGCTAGTTGTAATTGGCAATCAGTAACCTCTAGTCCTATGACAATTAATTATCAATTAACTTCGGGTGAAGGAGATAAGACTCTTTATGCTTTTATTAAAAATAAAAATGGGCTTGTTTCTGAGGTAAAAAGTGATACGATAAAGTTTGATACGACTAAGCCAGTTATTAGTAAGTTTGCTATTGGTGGAAGCGCAAATCCAGAATATATTACCAATGCTTTAACAAATGTTTATTTAACATTTAATGATAAAGATGTTAGTGAATATTGCATAAATACATCTAATAGTAGTGCAGATTGTGATTGGAAAAGTGGCACATCTAGTCCAATAAATGCCAATTATCCAGTTAATTCTACTGATGGTGAAAAAACTTTGTATGCTTTTGTAAAAGATAAAGCCGGTAATATATCTAATTCTATAAGTGATAAAGTAATTTTGGATACAACTAAACCTACGATTACTGAATTTTATTTAGGAGGTAGTAATAATCCTGAATATGCTACTGATATCAAGTCAAAGATTTATTTAACTTATAAAGATCAAGATGTTAAATATTATTGTATAAGTAGTTCTAATAGTAGTTCAAATTGTAATTGGATAGAAACTAATAATAAAACTATTGATGTTCAATATGAATTAGATAGAATTTTAGGTAAACAAGTAAGATATGCCTATCTTAAAGATAAAGCTGGTAATGTTTCAGAAGTTAAAAATGATAGTATAATTTTACAAATGGAAGGTCCCCTTATTAAAGAATTTTATTTAGGGGGTAAAGATAATCCTGAATATGCAACAAATACTATATCTAGCATTTATTTAACTTGGGATAATTCAGATGTTCAAAGTTATTGTATAAGTGATACAGATGATAGTAAAAATTGTGTATGGCATAATGTTACGGGTCAAAGTGTTTCAGATGAATATGTTTTAACTAGTACCTTAGAACTTCAAACCAAATATGCTTTTTTGAAAAATAAAGCAGGATTAATATCAGCAAGTAAAAGTGATAGTATAACTTTACAAACAGAAAATCCTCTTATTAAAGAATTTAAAATTAATGATAATAAAAAATATACCACTAAAAATACAATTAATATTATTTTAAGTTCTTCAGAAGAATTATCAGCATATTGTTTAACTACTAGTAATGATGTTGCAAGTTGTAATTGGGTTTCTACTAATGATAATAATATAAGTGTTCAATATGAGTTAGATAATAAGGATGGTATTAAAAATATTTATGCTTTTGTTAAAAATAAAGAAGAAAAAGTAAGTGAAGTTGCTTTTGCAACAGTTATTTTAGATACGACTAAACCAAGTATTAGTAATTTCTTTATTGGAGGTAAAGATAATCCTGAGGTAATCGAAAATAATAAAACCAATATATATTTAAATTGGCAAGATGATGATGTGGTAAAATATTGTGTTAATACAGTAGAAGATAGTACTAATTGCGAGTGGCAAAATACAATAGGTAAAGAAATTATATTTGATTATACATTGACAGATGGTGATGGTGAAAAAACATTATATGCATTTATTCAAGATGAAGCAGGATTTATATCATTAGCCAAGGAAGATAAAGTAACAGTTAAACATTTAGTTCAAGATGAAAATAATTCAAGTAATAATAATCAAAATAATAATAGTGTTAATAATAATTCAAATTCTACTGATGAAAAATTAGATGCATCACCACAAACTGGAGCCATAGGTATAGGAATATTTTTAGTAGTTGGAATAACAATTGGTTTATTTTATAAATATTATTTAAGTAAGAAAAATAAAATTGCGAAAATCTAGGTTATCTAGATTTTTTTGTTAAATGTATGTAAAATTAAGAAAATTTTAAGTAGACAAGTGATAGAAAAATGCTACAATATAAGTGGGTGTATAATATGAAAAAAATAAGTTTATATTTAGTAGTATTTATAAGTCTTTTATATATGGAATTATTATATAAGGTTTTAATTTATGATCACATCTTTAGTTTAGCATTAATAAATTTATTAATCTATTTAATATTTATTAGTTTAGTTTTATTAATAGTTTGTCATTTATTTAAAAGTAAAATAAATAAAGGTATATTTTTCTTTATTATGACTGTAATTACGATTTGGTTTTGTGCGGAATATGTTTGTAAAAGTTATTTTGATTTTTATATTTCTTTATCAACCTTCCAAATTGCGGAACAACTAGGAGACTTTATGGGTAAAACTTTATTTGAAATAGCTAAAAGAATACCCGCTATTATAGCGTTCTTTATTCCTTTAATTTTAACAATTATTTTTAATAAGAAAATTAATTTTGAACATTATAATTATCGTTATAATCTTGTTATTATCGTATCATTATTAGCATTTTATGGCTTATATAGATTATCTTTAAATATTAATAAAGATAAAGATTATTCTTTACATCATTTATATTATGATGTTAATGATTTTGCGTTAGATATGGAAAATTTTGGGGTTTTAAATTCTTTAGGTATAGACATTAAAAGAGCAGTTTTTGGGTTTGAAGAAGAGATTGTATTAACTCCAAATAAAACACCAGATGTTCCTGAAAAGGAAGATAATGATACTCCCGAAGAAGAACAACCAATTGTTTATGAATATAACAATTTAGATATTGATTTTGATAGTTTAATTAATAATGAAAGTAATAAAACTTTAAAACAAATGCATGAATATTTTAAAAATGAAACTGGTACTTTAAAAAATGAATATACGGGTATGTTTAAGGGTAAGAATTTAATCTTATTTATGGCCGAAAGTTTTAATGAAGTAGCGGTTAGAAAAGATACCACACCAACATTATATAAACTTGTTAATAGTGGTTTTGTCTTTAAGAATTTTTATACCCCAACTATATTTAGTACTATTGGAGGAGAATTTCAAGAACTAACGGGTTTATATGCATCAGGTACCGATATTTTAGGTAAATTTAGAACTGGTAATATAACATTCCCTATGGGGATAAGTACAGTATTTGAAAATGCGAATTATCGGACATTTGCTTATCATAATAATTATGCTTCATTTCAAAATCGGGATAAATATTTAAAAAGTTTAGGTTTTGATAATTTTAAAGCATGTAATACAGGATTAGAAAAAGTTATTAATTGTAATATCTGGCCTAGAAGTGATTTAGAAATGATTGATGCAACTGTCGGCGATTATGTTAATAATGATCATTTTATGGTATTTTATGCCACTAACTCTGGACATAGTAATTATGAATGGAAATCTAATGCGATGGCCAGAAAATATAAAGAAGAATTCTTATCTTTAGGACTTAATTATTCTGAAAAACCATCAGTTTATCTAGCAGCCAATATGGATTTAGATAGAGCCTTAGAAAGTTTAATTAAAAAGTTAGATGAAGCGGGTAAATTAGAAGATACTGTTATTGCTTTAGTTGGAGACCATTATCCTTATGATATTCCGGTAGAACAAGTTAATGAATTAAGTGATTATGAAAGAGATGCTAAAGTCGAAATCAACAGTAGTAATTTTATTCTATGGAATAGTGAAATGGATAAAGTTGAAGTTGATAAAGTAGGTAGTCAAATAGATGTTATCCCAACTCTTTATAATTTATTTGGTATTGATTATGATTCTAGATTATTTATTGGTAAAGATATTTTAAGTACGGAACCGGGACTAGCTATATTTAATGATCGTTATTGGGCTAGTGATTATGGAACATACTTTGTAAGTAAAAGAGAATTTGTTCCAAAAGAAGGTGTTGAAGTACCAGAAGGTTATGTTAAAAATATGATTAATACAGTTAATAACAAAATAAATATGAGTAAACTTATTATTGAAAATAATTATTATAGTAAAGTATTCAAATAGAGATGATTTAATTCATCTTTATTTTTTTTACACTTGTTTACAAAAAAGTTTAAGAAAATATAAGAAAATATAAGGTTCTTGCAAAAATTCCTTGATTTTCGGGGGGGTAACTTATACTAAATGTATAAAGTATAGAGTATGTCAACTATCATACAAAAATGATTTCATAATTTAAAATGATGTGATATACTTAATGCGTATAGTATAACAATATTAACTATTGCTCATACTAGAAGGGAAGGAAGAATTTAAAATGGAAGAAAACAAAAGAAAGGCGATAATCTTAACATTTATTGGAGCCTTAACATTATTATTTGTTGTAGTCGGAGGAACATTTGCATACTTTCAAATAGTAAATACTAATGAAGGAAGTACAAGTACTGATTTTAATGCTCAAACAGATAACTTAAATAAATACGGAACAC
>CANQHT010000006.1 GCA_947623705.1 uncultured Bacilli bacterium | reverse complement strand
GAACCTTTAAATTCCATTTTAAAACACTTCCTTCATTACTTATGATTATAAAGCAAATTAGAAAAAAAGTAAAGAAATTTACAAACTATTCTTTACTCATTTTAGCATCTTTTTTAAGTTCATCATAAGCCGTCATTAACTTTTTATTTTTGGTATTATAATTTATTTTTTCTTCGGCAATTTTTTCTTCCATAGGTGGTTCTTCAACTTTTTTAAAGATAAATTTTAAATTCTTTTCTTTTAATTTAGGAATTTCTATATCTTCAGTTACTTCTTCATCTTGAGATTTAGTTACATCTTCATTAGTTTCCGATTCAATCTTAATATTTTTATCTTTATTTTCTACTTCTTCTTTAATTTTTATTTCTTTTTCTTTATTTTTAGTATTTTTGTCTTTTGCATTATCTTTGTCATCCGACTTACCATTTTGTTTTTCTTTTTTTGTTTCTTTAGCCAACTTAATTATTTTTATAATATCCTTAATAATTATATATAATGCTGGAACAATTATAGCAATAAGCCAACCAAAACTACTAGATAAGAAATGTTGAACTTGACCAAGACCTGGAATAACAGCTTTAACTATCCCAATAATATCGCCTTCTTTAACGCAAGTTTGATCTTCTTGTGTATTATTATCTCCTCTTGTAATTAGACATTTTGAGCCATCGTCTAAAGTTTTAGTACCCACTACCCGGTGTGTAATAGTCATACCATAAGTAATATTCCATGTTGATATAAAAGTTATAACATCATTAACTTTAACATCATCAATACTATCAATTTTCGTATTAACAATAACATCATATACATTAATTGTTGGTTCCATACTAGGACTAACTATTGTATAAACCGAAAATTTAGGTTCAAAGGCTTCACCTTTAGTAGCGTATAATTTTACGGAGATATAATAATAAATAAGTAAGACTCCAATAATCAAAAGTAACACAAAAATAGTCCAACTGACTACAGTGGAAATGTATTTTAATAAACCTTTAATATTATAATATGTTTCGTCTTTTTTCTCGTCCATAATACTCTTTCCTATTCTAAAATAATTATATATGATATTTACTTTTTAGACAATAGAAAATAATTATTTATTATCTATATATTCAACATAAAAATTAGCTTTTAATTCATTATCTTTTAAATTATTATTGGGAGTTATAACAGTTTCACTCTTCCAATAAATCTTTTCAGTTTTACCCGGAGAACTAGTAAGTTCATAATTAGTTTTAACACTTAAACTATTCTTTAAACCCGATATATCAAAGTAATTACCCATTAAAGGTGTAATATTACTATTATTAGTTGAAATAACATTATTAACATAAGTCCAGTTTTCGTTATCTAAAGAATAGGCAAAACGAACTAAAAGTGGACTATCAGTTTTTGAAACTAAATTATATGGAAAAGTATTTTCTTCAATATCATATTTAACATTAAAAATTAATTTACCATTACTTTTAGATGTATTATTCGTAGTTATAGACACACTACTTAAACTTTCTAAAGTTATTTTTTCTTCAGTAGCATTATCATCTATTACTTTAAAATCAATCGCTCCATTATTAGTTATTAAAGCATTAATTTTTTTATTATTAATAGCAATATTTTCAGCATTTTTATCATAATCATACTTTTCTTTATAATAATCCCCAATATAATATAAACACGAAAAAAAGGTCAATCCAAAAAGAATTATTAGAATGGCTAATAAAAAATATTGTGTTTTATCTTTTTTATAAACAACTTTTTTGATTGCTAAATCTTCGGTAGCATCATAAGAATTTTTTTTCTCCACCTTTTTATTCATTATGAATCTCCTTATTCTAATAAAAAGTATAGCATAAGATTAATCTTAATTCAATAAGATAATTTGTTAAAAAATGTTGAAAATTTAACAAAAAAAATTCACATTTCTGTGAACTTAATTATTTAACTAATTATTTAACTAATTATTTAACATATGGTATTAATGCCATATATCTTGCATATTTAACTTGTTCAGCAATATGTCTTTGATGTTTAGCACAAGCACCAGTAACTCTTCTAGGTAATATTTTACCTTTTTCATTAATATATTTGTTAATAATCATAACATCTTTATAATCAACGCTTTTACCAGCACACATTTGACATATTTTTTTCTTTTTACGATAAAATTCAGCCATTTTTCTTTCCTCCTTCATTAAAATGGTAAATCATCACTAGTTAAAGTAATTTCTTCACCAAAACTCTTGAAAGGATCTTCAGATAAATCAGCAGTTTCCATTTCCATACTATTACTTACAGGCATTTCTTCTTGTGGATAACTTGGAGTAGCATAACTACTATTTGTAGAAGAATTATCACTGCCATTAGCACTCTTTGGTGTTAAGAAAGTAACATTATCACATACTACTTCCGTAACATATCTTTTTGTACCATCTTGAGCATCATAACTACTTGTAGATATTCTTCCTTCTGCTGAAACTAAAGAACCCTTTTTACAATATTTTGAAATATTGTCAGCTTGTCTTCCAAAAGAACAACAATTAATAAAGTCAGCACCTCTTTCACCATTTTTATCTACAAATGGTTTAGAAACAGCAATTGTAAATCTTGTAACAGCCATTCCGCCTGGTGTCGTTCTTAATTCTGGATCTCTTGTAAGTCTTCCCACTAATAACGCTTTATTCATACATTACTCACTTTCTTTTTTTAAGATTAAATGTCTTAAAATGTTTTCATTAATACGAAGTCGACGATCAAATTCCCGGATTGCATCATGATTTGCTTCAGCATTCATTAAATAGTAAAAACCACTTACTTCTTTGTTAATTGGATAAGCAAGTTTCTTTCTACCCATATCCTTAAATTCGATAACTTTTCCTTTATTGTCAGTTATAATTTTTTGAACTTCTTTAGTTGTATTACTTAATGTTGCATCATCTAAAGTTGATTTAACAATAAACATAATTTCATATTTAGTCATCATTCCACCTCCTTATGGTCTTTTCGGCTTAAAATATAAGCAAGGAGTAATAAATTTACTCGTGTATTAGTATACCAAAGTTTATCTTAAATGTAAATAGCAAGTGACCTATAAATTTTTATGTTAAATTAACAAGTTTTATTACTTATGTTTTACCTCAGTTGCTTCTTTTTTAAACGTTTCACTTAAACTTAATAATTTATCATTACTTAAATCAAAAGAAGAAAAATCTGGTGTTTTATCTTTACTAATATTAGACTTCATAAACCTTTTAAGATTATCTAATCCCGAATTTTTATCTATTAGTATTTGTTCATAAAAACCATATGCCATGATACCAGATTGCACCTCCAACAAATTTTTCATTAAATCAACATCTAGTATTTGTTTAATATCACTAATATCGTAACCATTTTTAATATCTATACCTTTTGCTCTTAATTTATGTTTAATTTGCATTTGAATTTGATATGCTAAACCACATATATAATTTACTTTTTCATTTCTTAATTTGTCTATTTCATTTTTTTCATAACCTTGTTTTTCTAAATAGTCAGCTATTAAATATTCAAAAGCATAAGTAACTGTTTCATGAAAACCATAATGGGTTTCACTATATAATTTAGGTTTCATTAAAAAATCAATACCATGAATCATTTCATGACTTAAGATATATAAATCATTAATATCATTTTGTTTAATAACTGTTATATAAGGTTCACTATTTAGATAATCATAATTACAAACTCCTTTAAAATTTTCATTTCCTAAACGAATTAAAGAAGTAATCGCAATTGCATTTGGTCTTAATACTATTTTGTTATAATATTGTTTTAATTCAGCATCATTTAAATAATTAAAAAAAGAATTAGATACCTCTAACATTTGGTCATCAGATACATTTAACTTTTCATAACTAGAACTTTCTAAATAAGGAGTTGCAATATTATCAACTAACTTTAATAAAAAATGTAAATATTCTTCTGTAGTATAATCTATTTTTTGTACTAAAATTTCATTTACAGTACTAGTAAGACATTCAGCTTTATTATATTGTCTTTGGGAATATTTACCTTTAGTTATTTTATCTAAAAAATTATTTAAATTAACATTTACAGTAGTATTTAACAAATTTATATAAGCTAGCAAAGACATTTCCACCTTTTCTCGCTCTTGACTTGTTAAATCTTTATTTAATAATTCTCTAGCACTAATCATTTTTGTATGTAATTCTGTAGCATTAAATTTATATTTTTCCATACTTAAATGCCTCCATATAATTAATTATACCATTGTTAATCCTAACTAAAAAAGTTCTTTAAAAAGAACTTTACAATTATTAAACATTAAATCTAAAATAACAAATATCACCATCTAAGACTTGATAATCTTTACCTTCAAGTCTTAACTTACCATTTTCACGAACTTTTAATTCATTACCGGCATTTCTTAAATCATCAAAACTCATAACTTCGGCTTTAATGAACCCTTTTTCAAAATCACTATGGATTATTCCGGCACATTCGGGTGCTTTCATACCTTTTTTAAAAGTCCAAGCCCGACATTCATCAGACCCACAAGTAAAGAAAGTGGCAAGTCCTAGTAAATCATAAGTTGCAAAGATTAATTTATCTAACCCACTTGATGAAATTCCCACATCTTTTAAGAAAGTTTGTTTATCTTCTTCATTGTAATCCGCTAGTTCACTTTCGAGTTTTGCACACATAACAACGACACTTGCTTCTTCCTTATCGGCATATTCTTTTAATTTTAAAGAATAATCATTATCCCCAACAGATGCTGACACTTCATCAACATTCGCTACATAGATAACCTTTTTGGCCGTAATAAAATTAAAATTCTTAATTATTAAGGCTTCATCTTTATCAAAATCTAATAATCTAATGGGCACACTTTTTTCTAAAGCGGTTTGAATTCTTTTTAAAACACTGACTTCCTTTAAAGCTTCTTTATCTTTAGTAGTTTCCGCCTTTTTTTCAATTTTACCAATCCGATTTAAACAAATTTCTAGATCCGCTAAAGTAAGTTCGGTATTAATAATTTCGATATCCCTGATGGGATCACATTTACCTTCAACATGGGTAATATTTTCATCATCAAAGCATCTTACCACATGGACAATGGCATCAACTTCTCTTATATGCGATAAAAATTTATTTCCTAAACCTTCGCCTTTAGATGCCCCACTTACTAAACCGGCAATATCAATAAATTCAAAAGTTGTTGGGACAATACTTTTGGGATTATATAAACTAACTAAATAATCTAGTCTTGTATCTGGTACCGTAACCACTCCCACATTTGGTTCAATCGTGGCAAAAGGATAATTAGCTGCTAAAATATGCTTTTTCGTAATGGCATTAAATAAAGTTGACTTTCCAACATTAGGTAATCCCACAATTCCTGCTTGTAAACCCATAAATAAACCTCCTAAATAGTTGGGAAAGAATGAATTCCCAAAGGTATACCAATAATATACCAAACAATAATTAATATAAGTAAAGATGCCCCGATTAACATAGTATATGGTAATTGATATTTAATGGAATCGGTTAATCTAATCTTTTCTTCGCCTTGATTATATTTCTCTAAAAAGGCTAAATAAACAATGAAGTACGCTAAAAGAGGAGTAATATTCAATGTTGTAACTTCCGCAAATCTAAAGATGGTTTGAGCAAATTCTGGAGAAATTTCGGCTTTCATTAAAACAGGAACAATAGATGAAGATAAGATATACCACTTAATGGTACTTGATGGAACAAATAAAGTAGCAATAGCCACACCCACAAAGACTAAAATAATTAAAGGTAGACCCCCAAAAGATGAGTTAGCAATAATGCTTCCAATAAATGATACTACAACATTACCAATATTAGTTTGTTTAAAGATACTAATAAAGGCAGAGGCTAAGAAAATCATTACTAACATATTACCAATACCATCTAAAGAATGACCTAAATTATCACAGAAATCGTGATGATTTTTAATTGTTTTAACACCAATTCCATAAAATAAACCTAAAATGATAAATAACATAGTAACAACAAAGACAAAACCATTACTAAAGAAGGAATTAACACTAAATAATTTATCAATATAATAAGTTTGCGTATTATCAAGTAAGGCCCCACTTAAAGGTAGACCAGGAATAATACTATATATGAAGATAATTAAGTATACAAAGGCACTACTGCAAGCATAAAGCATACCTTTTTTCTCACCCTTAGTAACAATGTCTTCTTCGAGTTCACTTTCCGTAAATTCATATTTGGGTAATTTTCGTACAATGATATTTTCGGTAACAAATGTTATGATATATGAAACTAAGATAACAGCCACAGTCATAATTAACATAGCACTTGTATGCGTTATTGTATAACCATTATTTAAAGTAGAAGCTGCTAAAGAAGTATAATTAATTAAATTAGAATCAATACTAGTAAATATTATATTGATACCACTTCCACAAGAAAGGGCTGCAAAAGAAGTAATAATACCAATCGCCGGGTTTCTCTTACCATAATAAAATAATAAGGCTCCTAAAGGAATAAAGATTAAATAAGATAAATCCCCAAAAATACTTGATAAAACACAAATTAATACAAAGAAGAATGTTACCGTAGTTTTCTTTAATTTTTTTGTTGTTAAAGTAATCGCCGTTTGTAAGAAACCACTTTTATCCATAATACTTATACCCATAAGTAAAATTATTAAATTTGATAAGACTGTAAAACTAGCAAAGTTGGATACTGTATTTGTAAAAATATATTTTATCCCACTTAAATTAAATAATGATTTAACTACTTCAATATCGGGTATTAAATCTAATGTTACATTATTAACTCGATAAAAAGTTGCTTGAGCATCAAGAAGTTGTAAAATACCACTTAAAGTTATGGTTACTACAATTAGTAAAACATAAGTCATTAAGGGATGAAGTTTTTGTCTACTCTTTCTCTTTAATCTTCGCATTTTCTAGCACCTTCTTTAATTTCTTTTGAAATTCTAATCTATCCATCATAATTTCTCTTCCACAATTATTACACTTTATTTTAACATCGACACCAACCCGGGTAATTGTCCATAAGTTTGTCCCACAAGCGTGATTTTTTCGCATAATAACTTGGTCATTTAAATTAAAAGTTTTATCCACTATTATTCCTCTTCTATTTTAATATTTAATATTTCCATAATTCTTTCTAAATCTTTAACTGAATCATAAGAAATTTCTATTTTATTCTTACTAATTTTTACTTTATTCCCTATTTTATCACTAATTAAATTTTCATAAATATTTAATTTAGGATCTTGAGCAATTTTAGGCATAGCTCTTCTTTTAGTTACATCATCTTTATTAACTAAAGCTTCAATTTCTCGAACATTTAAGTTTTCTTTAAGAATTTTTTCCGCTAAAGAATTGATTTGGTCAGGATTATCTAATTTACTTAATACTCTGGCATGACTAGCAGATAATTCTTTGTTAATAACCATCTTTTGAATATTTTCTGGTAATTTTAAAAGTCCTAAAAGATTGGTTATATAACTTCTACTTTTCCCAAATTTATTGGCAAATTCTTCTTGAGTAAGTCCTCTTAAATTAATAATATTAAAGATACTTTTGGCTTCATCTATTGGGTTTAAATCTTCTCTTTGAATATTTTCAATTAAGGCTATCTCCATCATTTCTTGATCCGTAAAATCTTTGATAATGGCGGGAATTTCTTCTAAACCAGCTAATCTTGATGCTTTACAACGACGTTCACCCGCAATAAGTTCATAACCTTTAATGCTTTTTTTAACAATAACTGGTTGCACAACACCATATTCTTTAATGGATGTCGCTAGTTCCTTTAAACTTTCTTCATTAAATGTTTTTCTTGGTTGGTAAGGATTACTTCTTATTTCATCTAATTTAAGCATAACAACATCATTTTTATTTTCTTTAACAATTTCTTTTTCAAAATTATCAAAATCAATGACATTATTATTAGTAAATAATTGTTCTAATCCTTTACCTAAGGCCTTCTTTTTAGTCTCCATTTCTTTCAATCACTTCCTTTGCTAAATTGTGATAGGCTTCCGTAGCCCGACTTGTTGGATCATATTCATTAATTGGTTTTCCATGAGATGGGGCTTCAACTAATCTAACTAGTCTTGGAATAATGGTATTAAATACTTTATTTTCAAAATATTTCCGAATTTCTTCAATAACTTCTAGACCAATGTTAGTTCTCCCATCTAGCATTGTTAGTAAGACTCCTTCAATCCGAAGTTTCGGATTCATACTAGATTGAACCATAATAATAGAATTTAATAATTGGGCAATTCCATCAAGAGCAAAGAATTCACATTGCACCGGAATTATTACGGAATCACTCGCTACTAAAGCATTCATTGTTCCAAGTCCTAAAGATGGTTGACAATCTATAATGATAAAATCAAATATATCGCGAATTTTATTAATGGCATTTTTTAATTGTTCATTTTGATGAAAGTTTTTATCTTCAAGCATTCTTTTAACAAACTCAACATCTATACCCGCTAAATTTATGGTGGCAGGAATAATGGCTAAATTATCAAACTTGGTTTTAATTATTGCTTCTTCTATATCACAACTACCAATAATTACTTCATAAATATCGTGTTCAAAATCATTAGAATTTAAACCTAATCCGGTTGTGGCATTACTTTGAGGGTCTAAATCTATTAATAATACTTTTTTATCTTCTTTACCTAAGGCCGCAGCTAAATTAATACTTGTCGTTGTTTTACCAACCCCACCCTTTTGATTAACTAATGAAATAACTTTTGCCATAAACACACCTCTTAATACTTCTTTAATTCATTGCAATAATATTTTAACATATAAATCATAAATAAGGTAGAAAAAAAGAAAGAAAATTTTTTATAAATTCTTTCCAATAAGTAATTATTAATTTTTTAAAGCCGTTATAGGTACAACATAAACCCCATCTGGTCTTTTATAAGCTGCATTAGATAAACCACATATAACACATAATACTGCCGGCTCTTTGCCTTTTTCTTCTTTGATAGAATTTTTTAACTGAATTAAATTCTTCGCCGCATTTTCAATTTCATTTGCACCTAGTTTAATTTCAAAACAACACCAATTACCATTTTCAAGTTCAATTATATGGTCAACTTCTCTATTTTGATAATCTTGATAATGAAAGTTTTTAGCATCAAAAGAATCGGCATATATTTTTAAATCTCTTTCCACCATTGCTTCAAATAAAAACCCAAATGTTTCTAAATCATTTAATAATTTTTCTTCGGTAACATTTAATAGAGCACAAGCAATAGATGGATCGGCAAAATGTCTTTTTTCATTTTGTTTTACTCTTACCGAAGAACGGATATTGGTACTAAATGGTTCATCATTATCTAATAAAAATAATTTATCTAAAGCATTTATATAACTGGCTAAAGTATCTTTATCAATATCGGCATTATCAGTTTCTTTAATATCATTAATTAATGTTTTATTTGTTACCGTTGTACTTTCATTTCTTGCTAAAGATTTAAGTAATAATTTTACTTTATGTTTATCTCTATTAACACCATCTAAACGATATAAATCATCATCAATAATTAAGTCAATATATTCTTTAACCGCCTTTTTAGCCTCTTCCGAAGTATAATTTATATAACCTGGAAAGCCCCCTCTTATAACTAAATAAATTAGTTTGCGTAAATCAACATCTCCTGTTAAAACTGATATATCTTTTCCTTCACAGATATCTTTTAGTGAAACTAAACCACTGGAATCTCCTGATTCATATAAAGACATTGTTCGAAGATGAATTTTACCAAATCTTCCGGCCCCACTATGTGAAATACCTTTTCTATTAGGAGTAGATGAACCGGTTAAAATATATTGTCCTTTTAAACCACTTTTATCAACATCGGTTCTAATTTCATCCCATAAATTTGTAGCTTCTTGCCATTCATCAATTAATTTTGGTTTTTCACCTTCTAAGATAATCTTTGGCGATATTTTTGCGAGTTCAACTTGATTAGAAGATTCCCCAGTTGTTGAATGTAATAAAGTTTCACTATTAGCGTGATATCTACCGGCCCAAGTTTTACCACAATACTTTGGTCCTTCAATGCATATTGCCCCGAATAACTTTAAATATTCGTTAATCTTATCATCCATAATTCTTTTTTTATAATTATTTATTTTCATATTTTCACCCAACTTTACAATTATAGTTTAACGTAATCGGACAGATTTGTCAATATTAATCGGAGAGATTTTGACAAACTGTTCGGACGGATTCTGGATTTTTAATCGGAGAGATTTTGACGTTTCATTGGAACACATTTTGAATTTTAAAAAAGATACTTCTTAATTTATTATAAGAAATATCTTTTTAAGTTATCTTGCGTGTGTTCTATGTGTTTTTATATGTTGTAGTATAGGATTAAAACGGACTATTTTTTTCTCGCTTTCATCTTCTACTTTTTTATCAATGTAGATTGGTGTATAACCATCTTCTTCAAGAAACATTAAAGCATCATTAAATTTAGTCTCGGCTATTAAACACTCTTTTGTTCCTTTAATAAATGGTCTTAATTCGAAGGTACAAGTTTTGCTTATATCATCTACACCAATAGTAACATATACATATTCTATTTCTTGTGTCATATTCTCCCTCGATATTAATATTATATCGCTAATTTAATAATAATACCAAATATTTTAATTAAATAGGTTAAAAATTTGTCTTATCACAAAATTCCGACTATTTTTAGGCATATTTTACACATTTTTCCGGTTATTTTTGACTTTTTTTACACAAAGTTCCATTTTTAACTATTATTTACCAAATAAAATCATTTTGTAATTTAGAGCAACAATTAAACCTTTTTTACTTTTTTTATTAACTCTTATCTACCACTTTTTCTATTTGTTTTATAAGGATAATAGATATTAGAATCATACTCATTATTAATAAAATAATCACCATCTAAATTCATACTTGGATTTTTTAATTCATTTTTCTCTCTTTTTTGTTGAAGTTCAAAGGCCTTTTTTTCCATTCTACTTAAGGTATCACAACGAATTTTATCAAAAACTTCAGATACTTTTTCTTCATTAACAGTTTGACTATTAATTGCTTCATTCATAAATTCAATAGTTTTTATATCACTTTCTGTTAATGCTTCATCATCTTTCTTACCATCAGTAATAGAAACAGTTGATTTATTTTCTTGCTCTTTTAAATTTTGACGTACTTCTAATGGTGTTAAAATTCCTAAATTTATTTTTTCCATTTCTCTCCCAGGAGTTTGTTTAATAGTTTCAACTAACTCATCTTCTAATTTGATATGTTGGTAAATCATATCAATAATTTTATCCGGGTCTTCATTTCTTAATTTTTCACCATTAATTTTTAACATTTTTTCATCTTTTTTTGCATCTTCAACTAACTTATACCATTCGCGAGAAATTATTTTCAAATATTTTTTTGCAACACTTCTTGAAAAATATTCACCATATAAACCTTGTAACCTTTTTTCTTTGTCCATAATAAATTCATCACTAAATAATTTTTCTTTTTTGGCTATTTCTACAGCAGTTCTAAAAGAATATTCATCAGCAGTTTTTTCCATCATAAATATAACATCGTGCATCCCCATATAGGAAATATGATTTAAAAGCATTTCAAATAGTTCAATATCACTAACTATTAATTTTTCTAAAGGGTCAGTCGTATTTTTATCAATACTAAATTGATAAATATGCCATAATTCGTGTAAAATAATTTCAATAATTCGATAATTAATTTCTTGAACACTCTTACCTTTTTGATAAGATTCCTTTAAATATAAACCATAATTAAAAGCAAATATTCTTTCATCATGATCGGTGTAAGCTAAATCTCTATTATGTAAAAATTTCACATTATTATAATCATCTTTTAAACCTAACTTTTCTTTTTCACGAAGATATAAATAAGTAATTAATGAAGGTGTTAATTCAACATTACTTTTGATATATTTAGTAATTAAAACATCTCCTAATTTTTTACTATCAAATTCTCTACACATAATTTTATAAAACAAACCAATTTGTTCATTATCTACTTGATTTTCTAACAAATTATTATCAATTTGTTCTAATATTGTAGGTATTTTTTCTATATCATCTTCTTTTAATAATTGTAAAAGTATATTTTCCATATTATTCATCCTATTCTATAAAAATATTACTAAATATTTTTTTTCAAAAACAATAAATTTATTGAAAAAATGTTAATAATTGACCAGTTATTAACATTTATACATAATATATTATCTTTGATGATTTTCCTCGTTATCTGTTCTATTACCAAATTTTAGCGTATATAAATTATTTATATAATTTTTTAGTTTTTCTCCTAAAGGAGTTAATTCAATATTTTCTCTTCTTATTCCAAGGGCTACAGATATGTTTGATGCTTGTCTAGTTTGAGCATTTAAATCGCCAAATTTTTGAAAATAACTTTCAACACTTTCTTCTTTTAAATTTTGTTCTAAATCAGCAATTACTTGCCTTCTTTCAGCAATAACTCTTTCTACATATTTTTGACATTTATTATCTAAAGAATTATTTTTATCAAATTCATATAAATTATTAGCATTTATATATTCTAATTCATCAAGATTAAGTGTAAGAATGAAATTTAAAAAATAATTAACATATAAATCTTCAATATCTATTTCGCCATTATTCATTTGTTCAATAGTAACTTCTTTAGATTCTATTAATTCTTTTTTAAATTGTTCGATAGAATAACTCTTTTTTCTTTCTACTTGATGATTCACTAATTCCATATCAATTACTTTTTCTTTTGTAAACATATTTTCCATCTCCTTATCCGCCATTATTCTTCCTTATCAAGTTCTTCTAACTTTTTATCAATTTCATTAATAACATCATCAACTTTAATATCAGTATTTGGAATATTATGTTTTGTTTCAATTTTAATTTGTTCATCACTTACAAATTCATTCAATTTATATTCATCATTAATATTAAAATTATAATCGGAATTTATTAAACTTCCTAAAGCATTTAAATTTTTATTTTCATTATATTTTAAAAGTAAATTATGAAATTCAGTATTTTTTAAAATATAACCGATAATAAAATTTAAACAAAAACGAATTATTTCGATGTTATTAGGATTTCTAACCTCTACAGTTTCTTCACCTAAGGTATATGATACTTTATAAACCCCATTCATATCTTCTTCTTGAGGTGTTAAAAAATGGTTTGATGGTTTTAATTTTTCAAAATCAATTTCTCTTATTTTCTCACAAAAACTATCAACAATAGCATTATTAGGTAGTATTCCTCCATTATTAGAATAACTTGTAAAATGTTTAGCTAAATCTATGCCATTATCTTTACCTAATCTTATTGAAAAACTAAGTATATTAGGGTTTCCATTAGGGTATATATCAAGTAGAAAAGATGAAACATCATCAATTTCTGTTAATCCCCCATACCAACTAAAAGTTACTTTATTAATATTATTATTCATTTTATCTATCTCCTTGCTTTAATACATATTTCCTTTTATCTTTCATATATTTTTTTAATTACTTCTTGTCGTTTATTTAAAGGAATTTCTTCAGGATTTACTTGCCAGTCAATTTGATAATCCGGAATTAGTTTTGATCTAATTGGTTCTTCACGAAGCATTAAAACAACAGTTTCTAATTTATTTAATACTTTTAACTCTTCAGGATTAATTAATAATGCATTAGCTTTGGCATTACCACACATTTTAGATATTTCTTCTAAAGTTCTATAATCAGCCGAAAGTAAATATATAATAGTGGCAAAACACATTTTTAATATTTCAACATTTTCCTTACCATAAATATTTTCAAGAATAGTAAAACTTCCTATGACTAATGTAAATATTACAGATTTGTATTTTACTTTATTAAGTGATTTTGCAAAATCTTTAATTGGCATTAAATTATCAAATTCATCTAATAAAACATTAAATCTTTTATTATTATCTTCTGGTATACTTTCCACTATTTGATGAATAAATAAAGGAATTAAATTATCATAATCACTATTATTACCACTTATAATAAAGATAGCTGTTTTTTCTTTAATTATATTTTCATATTTAAAATCTGTACTACCTAACATATTTGCTAAATTAGTTTTAACAGCATATTTTTTTAAGCCTTGATTAAAGGTAGCCATAATCCCCCATCTAGTATCAGGTGCAGATTTTAAAACACCATTTAGATAAAAATATGTTGAACTTCTCTTATCAAGTGTATTTAAGAATTCTTTCGGTTTATTATCAATGCTGTTTCCTAAAACATATATACTTTCTAGATTAATTTCTTCTAAGTTTGCATTTTCAAAAAGATATAAACTTAATCCTACAAAATAATCAGATGCGGCATTAAGCCAAAAATCACTTTCATCGGCATTACGCTTAAATAAATAATAACTAACATTCTCAAGTTCTTTTATAGTATTATCTTCATCATTATTTAAATAATATTGATATGCTAAATCTAGAGGATTCCAGTTATTACCTAATAAGGCATTATTAAAATCAATAGCAATTACATTATAGTTTTCACTTTTTAAATAACCACTGACACATTGATATATTTCCCCTTTAACATCATTAACTAAAAATGATTCACCGGCTTTAATGGATAATTTTACAAGTGGTAAGATAACGGCTTGCGTTTTACCTGAACCTGTAGAGCCAATAACCAAATTATGTCTTTTTTCCGTAGATATATATAAATCTTTGTTTTCAGACATAATAGGAATACCTGATTCTTCTAACCTTTCATTAATTTTAATTTTTTTCAATTTTTGAGCAATTTCTCTATTATTTGCCCAGTTTGCATATTGCATATTTTCTCACCTCAATTTAAGTTTAACATAGAATATTAATATTTTTTAAACAATAGTGGCTTTTTATTGAATTTTAATAATTTTTAAGTTAAAATATTAGCAAAGGAAGTTAATATATGTATTCAAATGAAACAATTTGTAATATTTTACAATACATTGAACAAAATCTATTTGATAAAATTTCAATAGATGAATTAGCTAATAATTTTTACCTTAATAGATATTATTTGATGAAATTATTTAAAAAAGAAATAGGTATAAGTATTATAAATTATATTAACGCCTTAAGAATTAATCATAGTTTAAACGATTTTAAAAATAATTCTATTTTAAGTATTTCTTTAATGAATGGTTTTTATTCTCAAGAATATTTTAGTGAAATATTTAAAAAAGTAATTGGTGTATCACCAATTAAATATAAGAAGTATCTAGTTAATCCCAATTATTTAAGTAAAAAAGAATATGATATTGTTACAACAGCGATTATTAATTTAAAAGAAATTATAGATAAAAAAGAAAGTTATATTAATAATAGAATACCAAAAGAAAGTATTACTAAATTTCCTAGTTTATTTACATTCAAATAATTTTAACAAATAAAAAAAGGAAGACTATCTTCCGTTTGAATTATTAGGAGTTTCTAACATATTTCTTTCTTGTTCTAATTTATTTATAGCATCCTGAAAAAGCTTATTAATACTTATAGCATCGGTTCTTATTATTTTCATTGATGCTTGAAACATAAATGCTTCGTGCATATATTGGATAACTTTATCTCTATCACTACCAAATAATCCCTCTATTTCAAAATCTTCATCTTCTAAATTAACTCTAATTGCTTTTTGAAAAAGTTGTTCAAGTTTATCATCTAATTTTTCTGGAGTGTTTTTTGAATCTACAGATTGTTTTACTGATTGTTTGGCTACAAGATTACCATTTTCAACGTTATAAACTCCATCTTCTAGAGTATTACAATCAATAGAAATAATTTGTTGTGATTCATTACATTTAATTGTTATTTTGTTTTGTTCAATACTTATACTTGGCCTTTCACCACGTTTAATATCAAATTCAAATGCCTTTTCGCCCCGTTTAACTTTAATCTTTAATGTACTACTTTCTTCTTCTTTAAATCTTGTACCATCATATTTACTATTTCCCCGTTTATTAGATACTGGTCTTGCTTCCATTGGTAAATCAATTATTCCGTTATAGGTACTTGGTATTTCTAATAATTGAAGATTATTAGTCCCTCTAAAAACATCTCTTTCTGAAGTTTCTACTCCCTCATTAAATACCACACTTTGTAAATTTCGACATTGATTAAATGCTCCTTGAGGAATTGTTTTAATGGTACCCGGAATATTAACCGATAATAAATTAGTATCGTGAGTAGCAAAAAGTGGCGCAATTTCAACGACTCCATTAGGAATATTTAAATGATGAACTATTGGATAATTATTTTTTCCAATTTTTTTAATTGTTGTAGGTAATTCTACATCAACCGCATTTTTTCCTGTATCAAATATACATTTAACTTCTTCTACTCCTTCTTGTAATTTTATTAAACCTAAGTTTTCAAAATTAATGAATTCAACATTGAAATTTTTAAAAGAACTAGGAACAATAATTTGTTTAGGCTTTGAATTACGCATTTCTATTAGAGCAGCTTGAGTTAAACCAGTTGCTCCATTTGGAAGTATGTATACGGATCCAACTTGTATTTTAGGAACATGATATATTTTATGACTATCAACACCAATAACATAGCCATCTACTTCATAAGTTTTTTCAGCAATTCCATTTCCATTATTACGACTAAAAATTCCCATCATATCACTCCAATTCAATTTTATTTTATCATATTTTAAAATAATTTTACGATTTAATACTATATTTTACAAGTGCTTTACAAAAAATTATTAACATTAATTTAAAAATTCTTCAATATTAAAATTATAAATTACAATATCAGTATCATTAAACATAATATAAGTATTATTATCTTCTACACTGTAATCTAAATTAGTTAACGGAATAGTTAATTCTAAATAATATTCAGGTTGTATTTGAATACCCCTGCCAATTAAAATATTAAATTTATTCGCATTATTAAAAAGTAAAATATTTTTGTTAGTAACTACCACTGATAAATCATAATTTTTCTCTCCTACATCTACCATCCCTTTAGGATTTTCATATAACATCTTCTCGTTATTTTTCACAAATTCATAATGATACATTAAATCAGTCCTTTCTAACTAAAGTATAACATAAATTAATAATATTATATATAAAAAGAAGATCACCTAAGTAATCTTCCCATCATTAAACTAATTCAATTCTTACTTCTAAAGCATCATCGCCACGACGTTCACTAAGTTTAATAATCTTAGTATAACCACCATTACGATTTTCATATCTTTTAGCTAAATCATCAAAAACTTTTTTAACAACTTCTTTATCATTATGTAAGAACGCTAAAGCTTTTCTTCTAGAAACTAAAGTTCCTCTTTTACCATAAGTAATCATTTTATCAACAAATTTTCTTACTTCTTTAGCTCTTGCTTCAGTTGTAACAACAGATTCATGCATTATAACATCTTTTGTAAGTCCTGCTAAAATGCTTCTTCTAATTCTTGTTTCTCTTCCTAATTTTCTATATGCCATAATCCATTACTCCTTAAATGTTAGTCCTAAGTCAGCAACTTTATCAAGAACTTCTTTTAAACTCTTCTTTCCTAAGTTTCTAATCTTAGTAACTTCTACTTCTTTTTTATCAACTAAATCTTGAACAGTATGAATACCTGCTCTTTTTAAACAATTATATGCTCTAACACTAAATTCTACTTCTTCAATTGGAGTTTCAAGAGTTTTGGTAATAGTATCTACTTTCTTCTCTTGCATTAAACCAGAAATATCACTAATAGAATTTAAATCAGTTATAATTGCAAAATGTTCTACTAATATTTTACCTGCTAAAGCTAAAGCTTCTTCCGGAGTCATACTACCATTAGTAGTAACTTCCATAATTAATTTATCATAATTTTCATTTTGACCAACCCGGGTATCAACAACTTCATATTTAACAAGTTCAATTGGTGAATAAGATGAATCAATAGCAATAGTACCAACTGAAGCATCTTCTAATCTCTTTTTATTTTCTTTAGCATCAACATAGCCACGACCGTTTTCCACAGTCATTTCAATATCAATTTTGCCACCCTCAACTAATGTACAAATAACTAAATCCGTATTAATTACATCAACATCAGCATCTTTTTCAATCATTCCCGCAGTTACAACACCTTCTTTATCAGCGTGTAATCTAATAACTTTCTTTTCATCAGAATGATTCTTAACAACTAAATTTTTAATATTTAATACAATACCAGTAACATCTTCGACAACACCTTCAATTTTTTGAAATTCGTGTAAAACACCATCAATTTTGATACTAGTAACAGCACTACCTGGAAGACTAGATAATAATACTCTTCTTAAAGCATTACCAATCGTAGTTCCAAATCCTCTTTCTAATGGTTCAAGTTCAAATTTACCAAAGTGGTTACTATCTTGATATTCAGTAATTTTGTATTCCGGTTTTTCAAATTTTATCATCATACAATATTATCCCTTTCTTTAATTAGTTTCTTGGTCTTTTTGGTGGACGACATCCGTTGTGTGGTACTGGAGTTTCATCTATAATACTTGTAACTTCTAAGCCAGCACTTTGAAGTGAACGAATTGCATTTTCTCTTCCTGGTGCTAAACCTTTAACGTGAACTTCAACTTTTTTAACTCCTTCTTGAATAGCAGCTGTTGCCGCAGCCTCAGCTGTAAGTCCAGCAGCATATGGAGTTTTCTTTTTACTTCCTAAATAACCAATTCTTCCCGCACTAGACCAACTAATAGCATTACCATCTTTATCAGAGATTGTAACGATTGTATTATTGTAAGTAGCGTGAATATGAGCAACTGCTTCAGGAATATTCTTTTTAACTTTTCTTTTTCTTCTATTATATGCCATATTTTATCCCCTACTTTCCTACCTTTTTCTTATTAGCCACTACTTTACCTTTACCCTTACGAGTTTTAGCATTTCTACTAGTTCTTTGTCCTCTTACAGGTAGGCCTTTTTTATGTCTAATTCCTTGATAACAATTTATTTCCATTTTGTTTTTTATGTTCATTTGAACATCTCTTCTTAAATCACCTTCAACAGTGTATTTATCAACTTCTTTTCTTAAACGAGTGATTTCATCTTCAGTTAAATCTTTAATTTTTTTAGTTTCTTCTACACCCGCATCTTTACAAATTGTTTTTGCTAAAGGACGACCAATACCATAAATGGCTGTAAGTCCAATACAAGTATGTTTATCTCCTGGTAAATCAATATTCTTAATTCTTGCCATAACTTTCCTCCTTAACCTTGTACTTGTTTATGTTTAGGGTTATCACAAATAACCATAACTTTTCCTTTTCTTCTTATTATTTTACATTTTTTGCAAATCTTTTTTACTGATGGTCTAACTTTCATAATACTCTCCTCTTCTTTTTTTATTCTTTCATGAATTATCTTTTATTCCATGTAATTATCCCACGTGTTAAATCATAAGGCGATAATTGTACTGTAACGGTATCACCTGGTAGAACACGTATTGTATTAATGCGCATTTTACCAGAAACGTAGGCTTTTACAGTATGGCCATTAGGTAGTTCCACTAAATAATCGGAACCTTTTAAAACCTCAATAACCTTGCCTTCGACTTCAATTTTATCATTCTTCTTCGATTCTCCATTATTATGTTTTTTAGAATCTGCCAAATTTTTCACTCTCCCTATATTTTTTATTCTTGGGTTAATATTTCATAACCATCATCTGTTACTAATACAGTATGTTCAAAATGAGCACTAGGTAATCCATCATCAGTTCTTACTGTCCAATCATTATCTTCTAAGTAAATATCTTCTTCACCCAAAGTTAACATTGGTTCAACAGCAATAACCATACCACTTTTAAGTCTTGTATTATCATTTGTTACATAATTTGGAACATCTGGATCTTCATGAATACTTGTTCCAACTCCATGACCAACTAGTTCTCTTACTACCCCTAAGTTGTGTAATTTAGCAAAATTTTCAATCTTGCCTCCAATGTCTCTTATTTTAACACCATCTTTAATAACACTCAAGCCTTCATATAAAGATTTTTTTGTATTTGCTACTAAATCTTCGATTTCTTTAGATGTTTCACCAACAATATAAGTATTGGCTGAGTCCGAATGATATCCTTTATAACAAACCCCAATATCGACTGAGACAACATCACCGGCTTTGATTTTTCTCTTGCCCGGGATTCCGTGCACTACTTCATCATTTATAGATATACAGATACTTGCTGGGTATCCTTCAAATCCTAGAAATGAAGGAGTACAATTATTTTTTAAAATAAATTTATGGGCTATTTCATCTAAAGCTTTGGTACTAATACCGGGCTTTATATTTTTCGCCACTTCTAAATGGGTTAAATAATTGATTTTCCCAGCATGTCGCATTAATTCAATTTCTCTATCACTTTTAATACTAATCATTTCAAAATATCCTTAATTTCTTCTGTAATCTTATCACTATCTAAAGTAGCATCAACATTGTGTAATTTGTTATTCTTTTTGTAAAACTCTTTAATTGGTTCTATATTATTTAAGAAGGTTGCAAATCTTACTTTAAATGATTCTTCATTATCATCATCCCGACTAATTAATTCCTTACCACATTTATCACAAATTCCTTCCACTTTAGGCATTTGACTTGGTATATATTTATGGAATGATGCGCCACAACTGCAAGTAAGACGGCCAAGCGCTCTTTTTAATGCTTCATCTAATGGTATATCTAAATAAATTACTTCATAATCTAATAAATTTAACTTATTTAATAATTCATCTAATAATAATACTTGATTATAAGTTCTTGGAAAACCATCTAAGATAAATGGTTTATCAATATTTTCTAACTTATTTTGAACTAACTTTAAAACGATATCATCACTAACTAATTCACCTTTAGCAATAATGTTTTCAATTTCTAAACCTAATTCACTTTTTTTACTTATTTCTTCTCTTAGCATATCACCAGTTGAAATATGTAAGTAACCAAGACTTTCCAACCGACTACTTTGTGTTCCTTTACCAGCAGCCGGTGGGGCAATAAAAATTACGCTTTTCATTATCTTATCCTTCTTCTCTTTTCTTTATAACTTCTTGCAAGTAAACTACTTTCTAATTGTTTATATGTTTCAATAGCAACTCCCACAACGATTAATAAACCAGTACCTCCAATAGTTACGGTATTTGGTAAATTGGTAAACCGACTAACTAAGACGGGTAAAAGGGCAATAACTGTTAAGAATATACTACCAACAATAGTTAATTTACTAATTGATTTACTTATATAATTAGAAGTATCAGTACCAGGTCTTACTCCTGGAATATAACCTCCTCTTTCATTTAAGTTCTTGCTCATTTCTTCGGGATTCATAATTAAGAATGTATAGAAATAACCAAAGAAAATAATTAAAATTATATATAAGATCATACCAGTATTTGAGCTATAAACAATATATTTATTAATAAAGTTCATTGCATTTTCATTTTTAAGTAATGCCACTATTGTAGAAGGTACCGTTAATAATATTTGCGCAAATATTACGGGTATAACTCCGGCAGCATTAATTTTAATTGGTAAATAACTTTGTTCAGCTCCATAAGCACTTGTTGTTCTATTTGCATATTGGATAGGAATTCTTCTTTCCGCTAGTTGAATATAGATAATACCTACTAAAACTAGTAAATAAATCACAATAAAGAGAATAAATAAAGGAATACCTAATCCTAAACTATATGAACCATTGATAAAACCATTGTAAGCGCCGATAAATATATTTGGCATACTTAGAATAATACCAGCCATAATTATCATTGATGATCCATTACCTAAACCTTTTTTAGTAATTTCATCACCTAGCCATAAACAGAAGGCCGTACCGGCAGTCATAACCAATGCGGTTTTAATAATTTCCATTGGTGACATACCATTCATATAGAATATACATAAAGCATACGCTTGAACAAAAGCAAAGATGATGGCTAAATATCTCGTTATTTTATTAATTTTTTGTCTTCCAACATAACCTTGGTCTTTCAATTCTTTAAAGTATGGTATAATGTCCATTTGTAAGAATTGCGTAATAATTGATGCCGTAATGTATGGGGAAACTCCTAAGGCAAAAATTGAGAAGTTTTGTAACCCACCACCACTCATCAAGTTAAAGATTTCTAAGAATCCTAAATCTTGATAGATTCGAGATGCCCAAGGTATAGTAACAGTAGTTCCTAAACAGAACAAACCTAGACAAGCCATTGTGAAATAGATTCTTCGTCTTAAATCTTTATTTGATTTACTAAAAAGTCCAGTAAACCCACGAAACATCTAAATCACCTCAGCTTTGCCACCGGCTTCTTCTATTTTAGTTACCGCTTTAGAAGAAAATCTGTGGGCTTTAATTGTTAATTTTTTATCTAAGGAACCAGTTCCAAGAACTTTAATACCACACAAACTCTTCTTTATTATTCCTCTTTCTTTTAAAATTTCAGGTGTTACAACATCACCATCTTTGAAGAATTTATTTAAATCTTCAAGATTAATTGTTGCAAATTCATTTCTAAATCTTTTATTATTAAATCCTCTTTTAGGGATTCTTCTATATAGTGGAGATTGACCACCTTGGAACCATGCTGGAATAGATGCACCACTTCTCGCTTTTTGACCTTTTTCACCACGAGTTGAAGTTTTACCCATACCTGATCCTGGTCCCCGACCTACTCTTTTTATTCCTTTTGTTTCTTTAGATTTTGGTAAATTTTCTAATCTCATTATAATTCCTCCACCTTTTTGCCACGAAGGGCTGCGATATGTTCAGGAGTTCTTTGGGCTTGTAAACCTTTTAAAGTTGCTTTAGCCACATTGATTTGGGTATTAGCTCCTAAACTTTTAGCAACGATATCTTTAACACCAGCAAGTTCTAGAACGGCTCTAGCGGCTCCACCAGCGATAATTCCACGACCTTCTTTAGCAGGTTTAATTAAAACCACACTACGGCCAACTTTTCCTGTTTCTTCGTGAGGAATAGTTCTATTATCAATTAAAGATATTCTAACAACATTTTTATTAGCCGCTTGAATCGCTTTTTTAATAGCTTCAGATACTTCATTAGCCTTACCAGTTCCAATACCTACTAAACCTTTACGGTTACCAACGGCAACATCGGCTTTAAAACGGAAATGTCTTCCACCTTTAGTAACTTTTGTTACCTTAGATATTGAAATAACTTTTTCTTCTAATAAATTCTTTTTAGCATCATTATTTTTTCTTGTTACATTTTTCTTATCCATAGTATCCTCCTTATATCTCTAGTCCAGCATCTCTTGCTGCATCAGCAAGAGCACTTACACGACCATGATAAAGGTAACCACCACGGTCAAATACAACACTTTTAATTTTAGCCGCTTTACATTTTTTAGCAATATCTTCACCAACTAATTTAGCCGCTTCAATATTACCACCATTTGAAAGTTTTAAAGCTCGACTTGATGAAGATACTAAAGTTTTACCAGTTTCATCATCAATAACTTGGGCATATATTTCGGCATTAGAACGAAATACATTAAGTCTTGGTTTGACACTAGTACCGCTTAAATTTTTTCTAACACGAGCATGTCTTATTTGACGCGCTTTGTTTCTAGATTCTTTTCTTATCATACTTTACCTCCTTAAGCCGCTTTCTTTCCTTCTTTACGACGAACATTTTCGCCTTTATAACGAATACCTTTACCTTTATATGGTTCTGGTTCTCTTATCTTTCGAACATTTGCTGCAAATTCAGAAACTTTTTGTTTATCAATTCCTTTAATTGTAAGTTCAGTATTACTAACTAGTTCCGCACTTAATCCTTCAGGAATTTCTACTTCTACTGGATGAGAATATCCGGCATTAACAACAATTTTCTTACCTTGAACATTAAAACGATATCCAACACCAACTGCTTCAAGTCCTTTTTCAAAACCTTTAGATACCCCGATTAACATACTATTAATTAAAGAATTAGTAGTACCTTGCATCATATTAGCAGTCTTTGATGGTGTTTTTTGTTTAGTCAATATATGACCTTCATTAACTTCAACATTAACTAAAGAATTAATATCTAATTTAAGTTCTCCTTTAGCACCTTTAACAGTTAAAACATTATTTTCTACTGTCGCAGTTACACCATCAGGTATATTTAATTTTCTTTCTCCTATTCTACTCATAATTACTTACCATATATAGGCAAGGACTTCGCCTCCTAACCTTTGTTCTCTTGCTTCTTTATCAGTCATTAAACCTTTAGAAGTTGAGATAATTGCAATACCTAAGCCATTAAGAACACGAGGAACTTCTGTAGCCTTTGCATAAACCCTTAAACCGGATTTACTTATTCTTCTAAGACCAGTAATAACTCTTTCTTTTTTTGCCCCATATTTTAGAGTTAAAGTTAAAGTATCACCCTTAGAACTTTTTTCATAATTATAGTCTTCTATGTAACCTTCTCTTTTTAAGATTTCCGCAATACCTAAAGTCATTTTCGTACCAACAACTGTAACAGTTGGATATCTCATAATATTAGCATTACGAATTCTTGTTAACATATCTGCTATTTTATCTTGTACAAACATATTATTCCTCCTCCTACCAACTAGATTTCTTTACGCCAGGTATTTGGCCTTCATTTGCAAGTTCTCTAAAGCAAATACGACATAATTTGAATTTGGAAAGAACTGCGTGAGGTCTCCCACATCTTTCACATCTTGTATATTCTCTAGTTGAAAACTTTTGTTTTCTACTATTTTTAATTCTCATACTTTTCTTAGCCATAATAACACCTAACCTTTAAATGGCATTCCAAATGCCTTAAGTAATGATAAAGCTTCTTCATTACTTTTTGCAGTGGTAACAAATATAATATCCATACCACGAATTTTATAAACATTATCATATTCAATTTCTGGGAAAATTAATTGTTCTTTAATACCTAGAGTATAATTTCCTTTACCATCAAATGAATGGGTAGAAATACCTCTAAAGTCCCGAACTCTTGGAAGACCAACTCTAATTAATTTTTCCATAAAATTGTACATATTTT
>CANQHT010000005.1 GCA_947623705.1 uncultured Bacilli bacterium | reverse complement strand
GATAATATTTTAAAAGTAGTGGATACCGAAATTGCTAAATATGAAGAATATATTCCGGATACTTCCGTTTTAGATCAAAATTTACCAACTAGTACTAAAGATTCTATGAATGTCTTAAGATTTGTTTTAAGTAATGAACTAATGACTTATTTATTTGTGGCAATGTTAGTATCATTTATAGGAATTGTCTTGATTAAATGGAAGAAAGCTAAATGGATTAAATGGAATGGTATTACGATTCTTTGCGCTAGTGCTTTCATGAGTATTGTGGCAATTATCTTAATGCTTGCTAATAATTTAGTTATTAAAAATGAAATAATTTATGTTTATGAATTATTAAATAAACCATTTAAATCTAGTTTAATCTTATCTTTAAGTTTAGTTATCTTAATGATTATTGCTTTAGTAAGTTATAAAATAGTAATGAAAAAACAAAATCAAAAAATTACCAATTAATTTGAATAATTAACCCCTTAAATGGGGTTTTATGCTATAATGAGACATAGGGGGGATAAGTATGGATGAAGTAATTAATAAATTAAGTAATATATACAGTGATTTATTAGAGTTTTTAGATAATATACCTTTTTATATGACTGATTTTAATTCTATTAAAGAAGAATATACAAAAGTAATTATAAATGTTAGTAAATTAAATCAAGAATTAAAATTAGAACATCCTTTAGAATATTATTATTTATTTTTATATCTTCTTAAAAATGGTTATTTATCTTATGAACATTATTTTACTAAAACAATGACTAAATCTTATTTGTATGATATTAGTTATCATTATGAATTAGATGTTATAAATGGTTATGCTAATTGTAGACATATTGCTACGATGTTTAATGATATTTTAAATAATAGTAAATTTTTAAGTGGCCTTTTATTAGTTAATGCGAGTGATCTTTTATATAATCGCTATTATTTATTTAAAAAGTTAAAAAAAAGAAAAGAAGAATTAAGTAAAGCCAGTGAAGAAGAAAAAGATGAGATAATTAAAAAGATTAAAGCTTTAAGAATTAAAATAGCAGAGAATAAACAAGATATATTATTAAAAGGTGATGATGATATAGAAATTAGAAAGAAATTTTATAATCATGTCATTAATATCGTTAATTACGAAGATAAAACTTATTTTTTAGATGCGACAATTGGTCATACTTATACATATAATGGTCAAAATTTAGAATGTTTTTATGATAGGGAAGTACCTTTTATCTTTGATGTTTTAGAATATAGTAAAATGCGGGGTAATAAAGATCAAGATACTTTAAAAAAGTGGGTAACTTTTGGGGTTAGAGATAATTCAAAAGATACTGAATTTGAAAATAAAACCACTGCAATTATTCAAGATAATCAAAGTTTACTTAATAGTTTTTATGATGCAAATAGTAAATATTATGAAGTAATAGTGAGAAAACTCCAAAGATATAAAAAGTAATCTATATCTTTAAGAGTTTTTATGTTAAAATTAATTTGTGATTAGTATGAAAAGTAGTTTAAAAAAATATGGTGTCTTTTTAAAATATTTTAGTGTCTCTATACTTAGTTTTGTAATTGATATTACTCTCTTTACATCATTTAATACCTTCTTTAAAATAGATGAGTTACCATCAACTATTATGGCCAGAGTTATTTCATCACCTATTAATTTTCTTTTAAATAAGCAAAAAGTCTTTAAAAGTGATGCGAAAATTAAACCGGCTTTAGTTAAATATTTTACTTTAGTCATTATTCAAATGTTTATATCCGGGGTTTTAGTAGATGGTATTTGTGAATATGTCACTTTTAATGCCGTATTTATTAAAGTACCAGTTGAAATATGCTTATTTATAATTAATTATTTAATTCAAAAATATTTGATATTTAAGAAGAAAAATTCATAAAAAATTCATTGTTTTAACATATAATTAATTGTATAATTATAAGTAGTCTATAGTTGGAGGCAATTATGAATAATTATTTATGGGAGCATTATTATAAAAAAGAAGATTTAGAAGTTAATATTCCAGATTTATCTTTGTATGCTTATATGCATGAATTAACGAAAAAGTATCAAAATAAACCTGTTTTAAATTATTTTGGGCGAAAGATTACTTATCAAGTAATGGAAGAATATATTGAGAAGTGTGCGAAAAGTTTAAAATATTTTGGAATTAAAGCTGGTGATGTGGTAACTATATGTATGCCAAATACACCGGAAGCCGTGATTACTTTTTTTGCCGTTAATAAAATTGGGGCCGTGGCTAATATGGTACATCCCTTATCTGCCGAAGAAGAAATTAAAGATTATTTAGTTAATACGAAAAGTATATTTTTAATTGCGTTAAATAGTTGTTATAGTAAGATTAAAAATATTATTGAAGAAACTAAGGTTAAAAAGGTGGTTATCGCAAGTCCATCTGATTCGATGCCCATATTTTTAAATACGATGTATAATGCTACTTTAGGTAGAAAAGAAGAAAAGCCCAAATATGATAATTTATATATTTTCTGGAAAGAATTTTTAAGTTATAGTGCTTACTATGAAGAAGAGACTTATTATGATGGGCATAAAGATGATGTCGCCGTTATTTTACATAGTGGTGGAACAACGGGTATTCCTAAAAGTATTGTTTTAGCAAATCGTTCCATTATTGGAGTTAATGAACAAGCCAAAGTATTCTTTGATATGGTAACAGTTGGGGAATCTATTTTAAATGTTTTACCAATCTTCCATTGTTTTGGTTTAGTAGTGGGTTTATTTATTCCGATTTGTAAGGGAGCTGTGACAGTTTTAATTCCGCAATTTGATGCCAAAAAATTTGATAAGTTACTCGTTAAATATAAACCCAACTATTTAATTGGCGTACCAACTTTATTTGAAGCCATGCTTAAAAATAAAAATATTAATAAATTAAATTTAGCTTATTTAAAATGTTTAATTTCTGGTGGAGACTCTTTGACTCCCCAAAAGAATGCCGAGATTAATGAATTTTTGAGTAGTCATAATAGTAGAGGTAAAATTATTCAAGGTTATGGCATGACCGAAACTACAGGACCTGTAACTTTTGGCACTAAGGGTAGCGATAAATTAGGAAGTATTGGAATCCCGCTTCCCGGTAATGTCGTAAAAATTATTAATCCCGAAACTAAAAAAGAAGTCGCACCAAATGAAATAGGGGAAATTTGTGTTCATAGTTTTGTCGTAATGGAGGGATACTTAAATAACAAGAAAGCGACTGAAGAAGTATTAGAAAAGCATAATGATGGTTTAACATATATTCATACGGGGGATTTAGGTTATATGGATGAAGATGGAGTTATTTTCTATGTTCAAAGAATGAAAAGAATAATTATATCTTCTGGTTATAATATATATCCCCAACATATTGAAAATGTCTTAAAAGATAGTGGCCTTATTAAAGAAGTTTGTGTAATTGGGGTACCGCATCCTTATAAAAAAGAAATTGCGAAAGCTTTTATTGTTTTAAATAATGATGTGGAAGAAAGCTATACTACTAAAAAAACGATTATGGATTATGCCGAGAAGAATTTAGCCCATTATATGTTACCAAGAGAATATATTTATCGGGATGAACTACCTAAAACCAAGTTAAATAAAATTGATTATCGGGCTTTAGAAGATGAATTTAAAAATCAAAAATAATAATGAAAGGATAAATAAAATTTTTAATTAAAATAAACTATTTATCTTTCTTTTTTTATCTATCTATGATAATATTTTTTATAGATAAATGTAAGGGTGTGTAGTAAATGAAAGTAGTAAAATTTTTAGGAAAAATGTTCAGTTTTGTGGGTGTTTTTCTTCTTGTGATGTTAGTTAGTGTTTATGCGGCGGGGTTAGTTATTTGTTATGGCCCAAGTGTGCATGCCAGAAATTTATTTGTCACGACATTTTTGGAAACTGGCCAAATGAAATTTATGGTTGGTCTTTTTATGAATGATAAAAAAGTCCAAGAAATCGTGGATTCTAATAGTATGGCTTCATTTGATGAAGAAGTTGATAATAGTTTAATCAATATGAATAGTGAAATAGATAAAAATGGGATTGAATTAAAAGAAATATCTGGTAGTACTTATATGGCAAAACTTTTAATTGTGAATGACCCCTCTCGTGTTAAAATTGCTTCCATTTATGATGGTAGTTGGAAAGAATATGGTGTTACATTAGATAAGCTAGTTAAAGATGCTGATGCTTTTGCGGGTATTAATGGTGGCCTTTATTATTCCGATAGTAATAAAGGTGGTCGACCTTTAGGTTTTGTCGTTAAAGAAGGTAAAATTGAATATAATAATCCAGGTGGTTTAAGAGGATTACATTTAATTGGTTTTAATGAAGATAACTTACTTAAGATAATTGATTTAAGTGGTAAAAATGCAAGTGAAGTTGAAAAAGTGATTAAAGATGAACATATAAGAGATGCCATTGCTTTCCAAGAAGAAGCCAGTGATGCGAATAATCACTTTGTTAAATTAATTATTAATGGGGAACCTAGAGAGTTTAATGGTTCTGGTAGTGGCGCTAACCCTAGAACGGCGATTGGTCAAAGAAGTGATGGAGCAGTTTTATTATTAGTAACTGATGGAAGAGCAAGAAATAGTCATTTAGGAGCAACTGCTGCTGATTTAATTGAAATAATGCAAGAATATGGGGCGGTAAATGCGGCGAATATCGATGGAGGATCATCTTCTAGTATGTATTATGATGATCATTATGAAATGTCTTCCGTTACATTTTATTATGCCAATTCTTCTTGGCGTTTACCAACGGGCTTTGTAGTAGAAAAGAGGTAAATATTATGCGGGTATTTAAAAGATTTAAAAGAAAAAGTTTATATCATAAATCATTAGTAATATTTACAGCTTTATCTGTCTTACTAGGTTTAGTAATGGTTTCTTATGTTTATAAAACAGCGGTTATCTATGAACGAAATTTAGTTGATAATTATATTACTTACTTAGCCAGTAGTGGGAAACTATCGGAAAGTGTTAGTGATAGTTCTTTTAAAGTAAGTTCCTATGAAAAAAAGAATGCTAAAATAACAGATGGCGTAAAAAAATTATATAAAAGTGATAATATTAAAATTAAGAAAAATAATAAAGAAAGCCAAAACGATTTATTTGTTTATGATTTATATAATGGCGATAAATTAATTAGTACGGTATCTTTAAAAAAGAGTAAAACTTATACGAGAATGGCACTTTTAACCATTGATGAATGGGAAGTAGTAGATACTAAAACTTATTTTGATGAAGGGTTATTTGCTTATGAAATAACGATCCCTGAAAATTATGAATTAAAGATTAATGATACGAAAGCCAAAGATGAAAATATCACTAGTCAAGGTGATGTTAAAGGTTTAGAAGAATTAACAAAATATGTAAAAATTAATCCGAGTGTAACTTATAAGATTAATAATTTAGTTTATGAACCTAATATTACAATATTAGATGAAAATAAAAAAGAAGTTAAATATACAGTTAATGATAATAAAATAGTGGTTAATAAAGAATTTAAAAAGATTAGTAATTATGATGATTTAAAGAGTGAATTAAAAGATAATTTTGATGTCTTAGATTTTGCTAAAGATTGGAGTTTATATTTATCCAAAGATTTAAGTGGGACTAATTATGGCTTTTATAATTTAAGTGCAAACTTAATTAAAGATTCTAAAAAATATGAATTTGCTTATAACTGGAGTCATAATGTTGATATTACTTTTACTTCTAGACATACCCTTAAAAATCCGCCATTTAGTAATGAAAAAGTTAGTGATTGTATCATTTACAATGAAAATGCTTTTAGTTGTCATATTTATTTAGAAAAGAATATGGTGGTAAGTGGTAATACTTTAACTGATACTTTAGATGATCGTTTCTATTTTATCTATTATGATGGTGGTTATAAGTTTGTCGATAGTATTGCTAAGGATGGTTTATTAGAAAGTCAAAAATAAATTATGCAAGTAGTAAAATGGGTAGGTAAAATACTTAGTTTTGTTGTGATTTTATTAGTATTGTTACTTCTGACTTTATATTTAATGGGTGTTATATTTTGTTATGGTCCAAGTGTGTATGCGCGAAATTTATTTGTCACAACTTTTTTAGAAACCGGGCAAATGAAATTTGTGGTGCATCTTTTAATGAGTGATGAAAAGATAGAAGAAATAATTAATGCGAATAGTATGGAATCTTTAGATACGGAAGTAGACCATACTTTAATAAATCTTGATAATGTAAAAAGCGATGAAGTCGAATTAATTAATGTTTCCGGCAGTAATTATGCCGGGAAATTACTTGTTATAAAAGATCCTTCAAGAGTAAAAGTAGCATCCATTTATGATGGCAAATGGCCAAGTAAAGGGGTAACTTTAGATAAAATTGTGACTAAAGAAGATGCTTTAGCGGGGATTAATGGGGGATTATATGAATCAGTCGGTAATCAAGGTGGTAAACCTTTAGGAGTTGTTGTTCAAGATAGTAAAATTACTTTTAATAAACCAAATAATATTGCAGGTCTTTATTTAATTGGTTTTAATACGGATAATATATTAAGAATTATTAATATTACGGGTAAAAGTGCTAATGATGTCGAAAAATTAGTCCAAGATGAACATATAAGAGATGCCATTTCTTTTCAAGATGCGAGAACTCCTAATCTAACTTTGTTTGTTAAATTAATTATTAATGGGGAAAAAAGAAAATTAAGTGGCTCAGGTAGTGGGGCCAATCCTAGAACCGCGATAGGGCAAAGAAGTGATGGTTCAGTCTTATTATTAGTTACTGATGGTCGGGGTAAAAATGGCCATTTAGGAGCCACTGCTGCCGATTTAATTGCGATAATGGAAGAATATGGGGCCGTAAATGCCGCAAATATCGATGGTGGTTCATCTTCTTGTATGTATTATAATGACCATTATGAAATGACTTCAGTTACCCTAGTCCATTCTAATAACTCTTGGCGTTTACCAACTAGTTTCATTGTAGAAAAGAGATAATTATGAAGTTAAGTAAATATCCAAAAATATTAATAATTTATGTGACAGTAATTGTCTTAATCTGTGCTATCTTTTTAGGTTATGTCTATCATACAACAGTTATGTATGAAAAAATGTTACCCGAAAATTATATTAGAGAATTAATTCAAAATAATAAATTAAAAATAGATATCTCTAAAGTTAAAATCAATATTAATGAAAAGCAAAATCTTAATATCGCAGAAACTCTTAATAATATTATCAAAGAATCTGAATTAAATAAAATAAATGATAATACTTATGAATTAGTAAATAACTCAAAAGTTTTAGGGACTATTACTTTAAAAAGTATTAAAAAATCCCGGAAATTATTCATTTTAACGATTGATGAATGGGAAGTAAAAGATTTTACTTATGATTTAGATAATTTTTATAATACTTATAAAATAAGTGTACCCGAAAATTATACCGTTAAAGTTAATAATAAAGAATTAAATGCAGATTTAATAGTTAGTGAAGAAGATATCTTTGATTTAGGTAAATTAAAAAATTATGTTACTATTCCGAAACAAAGAGTTTATAAAATAGCAAATTTACTAAGTAAACCGGAGATTGAAATATTTGATGAAAATAATAAGAAAGCTTCCTTTGAAATTAATAATAATGAGGTAGTAGTTAATAAAGAATATCCGACTTTTAAAACTTATGAAGATGCCAAAGCAAAAATAAAAGGCAATTTAGATATATTAAGTTTAGCTAAAAATTGGAGTTTATTTCTAACTAATGATTTAGGGGGAGATAGTCATGGTTTTTATAAGCTAAGTCCTTATTTAGTCAGTGGTACGGATTTATATAATTTGGCTTTAAGATGGAGTAGAAGTATTGATATTGAATGGATTAGTACCCATAAATTAAAGGATCCGGTATTTACTAATGCAAAAGTTGAAAATTGTATTTTTTATACGGATAATGCCTTTAGTTGTGAAGTTTATTTAGAGAAAAATATGACTATTTCGAAGCAAGATAAAGTTGACATTATGCACGATCGGTTGTATTTTATATATTATAAGAATAGTTATAAATTAATTGATTTGAAGTCAGTTGTAGAAAGTGAGTAAATATGGATAATATATTTGTGGTTATACCTACTTTAGACCCAGAACAAGACATTATGGAAGAATTTATTGATAATCTAAAGAGTGAATTTAATAATATTTTAGTTATTAATGATGGATCTAAAAGTATATATGATGATTTCTTTAAAAAACTAGAAAAAAAGGGTGTTAAAGTTATTAGACATTGTAAGAATTTTGGGAAAGGAAGAGCTTTAAAAAGTGCTTTTAACTATTTATTAAATGAATATCCCAATATAGAAGGTTGTGTTACCGCGGATTCTGATGGGCAACATACCGTTAAAGATATTAAGAAATGTGCTAAAGCTTTACTTAAAAATCCCGAACATTTAATTTTGGGAGTCAGAAATTTTGATTATGATTATGTCCCTGAAAAAAGTAAAATAGGCAATAAAATAACTCGAAATATTTTTAAAATATTTATTGGTTTAGATATTTCGGATACCCAAACAGGTTTAAGAGGGACAAGTAAAGAATTAATGCTTAAATACAGTGATTTAGCAGGTGAAAGATACGAATATGAAACCAATATGCTTATTACTTGTCAAACCGATAATATTAAAATAGATGAAGTAGATATTGAAACGATTTATTTAAATAGTAATGTTAATAGTCATTTTAATCCTTTAAAAGATTCGATTTTAATCTATCGTCTTTTTGCTAAATATTTTATGGCTTCATTTTCTTCATTCCTATTAGATATCTTCTTATTTAGTTTTCTTTTGGGAATGCTTAATATTAGTACGAAAATTTTAGCAGCCACTATTCTAGCGCGTATCGTTTCATCAATTTATAATTATATTATTAATTCTAATTTAGTATTTAAAGATATGAGTATTAAATCATTAGTAAGATATTATTTATTAGTTATTATAATAATGTTTATCTCGGGTTGTTTTGTTACCTATTTACATACATTACTCCCAATATCAATTATTTCTATTAAAATAATAGTTGATACCATTATTTGGGTGATTAATTTAGTTGTTCAAAGAGAATTTGTCTTTAAAGGAGGAAAAAATAATGAAGAAAAATTATCGTAAATGGTGGGTTTTAGGTTTAAGTTTAATATTTGTATTATTAACTATATTAGTTTATTTAGATAAAGTAACTAATTTTGATACAATGTGTTATAACTTTGTCGCTTATCATGTAAGTGAAGATAATATTTTAACGAGTATTTATAAAGTATTTACTTTTTTAGGTAGTACAGCTTTTATTATCTTTTTAGCAGTCTTCTTCTTTGTCTTATTCTTAATACTTAAGAAAAAGAATTATAGTTATATAGTAGCATCTAGTATAATCATTTCTACTATATTAAATAATGTTGTTAAAATAATTATAAGAAGAGCAAGACCAACGGTTTTAGCGTTAGTTACCGAAACTAGTTATAGCTTTCCAAGTGGCCACACTATGGCTTCAGTTACGATGTATGGTATTTTATGTTATTTAGTTTTAAGAAGTAATTTAGATAAAAAATTAAAAATAACTTTAAGTATTATTTTAGGAATTATTCCATTCTTAGTTGGTTTCAGTCGCATTTATCTAGGGGCCCATTTTGCAACCGATATTATTGGGGGCTTCTTATTATCTACTATTTTACTTTTAATTATTACAAGTTATATTGATAAAAAGAAATTAATATAGTAAAATAATAAATGAGTTATGGTGAAAAAATGAAAAAAATTATTTTGTTATTATTAATGTTATTTACTTTAGGAGGTTGTTCTTTTAAAAGTACTTCTTTAGAAGATGCCACAATTTATACCACAGTGTATCCAGTGGAATACATTATGAATTATTTATATGGCACAGAAAGTAAAGTTTTAAGTATCTATCCTAGTGATGTTGATTTAAACAATTTTAAATTAACTGATAAACAAATTGAAGAATATGCTAGTAGTGACTTATTTGTTTATATGGGTAGTAGTGATGAATTAGAGATTGCTAAAACATTTATTAATGAAAATGATAAATTATTAATAATTGATGCAACTTATGGCTTAACTATTGATGAAAATACCGATATTAGATCATTATGGCTTGCTCCGAATAATTTCTTAATGCTCGCTAAAAATATTAAAAATTCTTTAAATGAATACTTAAATAATACTTTAAAAGAAGAAGAAGTAACTAAAAAGTATGATGAATTATATGCTCAAATATCTTGGGTTGATGCGGAACTTAGAACAATTGCGAAAGAAGCTAAAGAAAATGATAATAATACTTTAGTAGTAGCATCCAATGCTTTTAAATATTTAAGTAATTATGGCTTTAATGTTATATCTATACCAGATATTGAAAAAGATGGTAGTGAAAATGCCATTAATGAACTTAAAAATAATTTTAAAAATGGTAAATATAATACTTTATTAAAACTTAAAAGTGAAGAAGGTAGTGAATTAGTTCAATCTTTAGTAGCAGATAAATCGACTAATTTAGTCGAAATAGATGATATGATTACTAATAGTGATGCCACAACTGATTATATTGAAATTCAATATGAAAATGTAGCCACAATTAGAAATTTATTAGTTAAATAGAGTTATCTCTATTTTTTTATGAAATAATATTTAATTGCCAAATTCTAGGAATAATTCTATAAATTTCCTAGAAAAAGGAAATGATATGAATTAAAAAAGGACTTTGAAAGTCCAATAAATATATATTATTTTTGATTCTTTTTCATTACAAATTCTCTTATTTCTTTACCTATTTCTTCATTACTCATTCCTAGAGCAATAGCAATTTTACCAAAGGTATCTATTAAGGGAGTATTTATATCATTTTCAATTCTAAAAATAGTTTTTCTATCTAAATTAGTTAGTTCTTCTAACTTTTCTTGGGATATATTCTTTTTAATTCGATATTCCTTTAACATAACCATCACCTAAAGAAATTGTAGCAAGATTGTTTTAATTAAGCAATAACTATATTTTTTATTAGATAAAAAATATATGTAAATTATAAGTAAAATCATTAAATTAAATATACACTAATACGAACTAAAGGGCAAGGTGCAAGAAAATTCACTCCATCATATGTCAATTAATAAATATACATTACATAATAAAACAAGGAAGACTAACCATCTTTCTTTTTAAGTGCAATAAAAAAACTTAGCAATTTTACTAAGTTATATTTATTTCATTTTTTTAGCTTCTCTTGCACTAATTATTACTTTTTTACCATCAATAGTTTTCTTTTGTAAATTAGGTTTTTGTACTCTTTTTGTAGCATTTAAAGCGTGGCTTCTTAAATTACCTGTTAAAGGTTTCTTGTTTGTTATCTTTTTTGCCATATCGAATGCCTCCTTTTTTTCTTTAAAAATATTATCATATAATAAAAGATATGTCAATTAGTTTTAAATAATGTTATAATATTTTTAGGAGGTTTTAAAATGTACATACCACTTCATATTACAACTGATTATACAATTTTAAAAAGCCTAATCAAAGTGAAAGATTTAGTGAATTTTTGCGTTAAAAATAATATTAAAAATTGTGCCATTTGTGATGAAAATATGTATGGGGTTATGGAATTTTATAAACTAGCTAAAAGTAACAAGATAAAACCAATTATTGGCTTAGATATAACTTTATTAAATAAACATTTATATTTATATGCCGAAAATTATTTGGGATATAAAAATTTACTTAAGATAAATACGATTATTAGTGAGCGGAATATTACAGTTCATGAACTAGAAAATTATAGCGATAATGTTTTATTAATTATTCCGTATGATAGTTTAGATATTGCTAAAGAAGTAGGATTCTTTAAAGATATTTATTATGGTTATGAAAATAAAGAAGAATTACAAAATTTACGGGTTAAAAGTGATAAGGTCGTTTTTGTGCATAATATCAATACTTTTAAATTAGCAGATAATAAATATTTACCATATTTAGATAAATTAAGAGAAAGTGAAGTAGTTAAATATACCCATAATTATTTTGATTTTGATTTAAGTGAGTTTGATTTAAAAAAATTAGAGGAAGTAAATAACTTATTAAATTTAGAAATGCCCCAAAATGAGAGATATATACCCAAATATAAAGAAGGGGAAGATAGTTTTAATTATTTATATAATTTATGTGTTAAAGGACTTAAAAAAAGATGTAATAATATAATTACGAAAGAATATAGCGAAAGATTAAAATATGAATTATCGGTTATTAAAAAGATGGGTTTTGTCGATTACTTTTTAATTGTCTATGATTATGTTTTATATGCTAAAAAGAATGGCATTTTAGTGGGCCCCGGAAGAGGTAGTGCCGCTGGTTCCTTAGTTAGTTATGTCATTGGCATAACCGATATTGACCCCATTAAATATAATTTATTATTTGAAAGATTCTTAAATTATGAAAGAGTTACGATGCCGGATATTGATATCGATTTTGATAGTACCAAAAGAGATGATGTAATTAATTATGTAAAAAATAAATATGGGGAAGACCAAGTTTCGGGTGGTCTTACTTATGCAACTTTAAAAACCAGATTAGTTTTAAGAGATATTGGAAAGATTATTAAAGTAGATGAAACATTATTAAATAAATTTTTAAAAGTAATAGACAGGGATCTAACTTTAAAAGATAATTTACAAAAAAAGGAAGTTAAATTATATTTAGAAAGATATCCGGAAATAAAAAAATTATATGAAGTAAGTTATCATTTGGAAGGGTTAAAGAAAAATTTTAGTACCCATGCGGCGGGGATTGTTATTGCAAGTAAACCTTTAGATGAAATTATTCCAATGTATAAAAATGGCGATGTCTATTTGTGTGGTGTTCCAATGGAATATTTAGAAGAAATTGGTTTATTAAAGATGGATTTCTTAGCCTTATCAAATCTTAATTTAATTAGTCACATTATAAGTCAAATACCAGGCTTTAATTTAAGTAAAATTCCTTTAGATGATAGTGAAGTTTATAAGTTATTTTGTAATTCCGATACTGATGGTATCTTTCAATTTAATACTTATGCTTTTAAAAGTATGTTAAAAAAATATAAGCCCCAAAATTTTTTGGAGTTAGTGGCATCTATTGCCTTAGTTCGTCCGGGGCCTTCTCAAGAACTTGCCACCTATATTAAACGTAAAAATGGCCAAGAAAAAATCACTTATTTTACAGATTCTTTAAAAGATATCTTAAAAGAAACTTATGGGGTTATTGTCTATCAAGAACAGGTTATTAGTATTTTAGTTAAAATGGCTTCCTTTAGTTATGCCGAAGCCGATAATATCAGAAGAGCCATGGCCAAGAAAAAAGAAGATATTATTATTAAAGAAAAAGATAATTTTATTAAAAGAAGTATGCAAAATGGTTATGATAAGTCTTTAGCGGAAGATATTTTTAATCATATCTTAAAGTTTGCATCCTACGGATTTAATAAAGCCCATTCGGTATCTTATGCTTTAGTTAGTTATCAAATGGCTTATTTAAAAGTGCATTATAGATCTTTATTTACTTTTGAATTATTAGATAGTGCCTTAGGTAATAGTGAGAAAATTAAAAATTATTTAACAGATTTAAAAAAAGAACATTTACAAATAAGTCCCGTTAGGATTAATTATTCCGAGGAAAGATTTATTTTAAGAAACAAAACGGTTATCTTACCTTTTAAAATGATTAAAAATATTAAAACGGATGTCGTTAAACAAATAATGAGTGAAAGAAGTAAAGGTTTATTTACGAATGTCTTTGATTTTTTTGAAAGAACTTGCGAATTTATGAAAGAAAATGATTATCTAACTTTAATTAATGCGGGGGCTTTACAAGAATTTGGAATAAGTACTCATACCTTAATCGAAAACTTAGAAGAATACTTAAATTATGGTAGTTTAAGAAAAGATTTAGGAGAGTATGCTTTAAAGCCTAGTGTTAAAGAATACTTAGAATATGATAAAAATATTTTAAGAGAAAAAGAATTAAATAGTTATGGTTTTTATATTTCCAATCACCCAGCAAGTAAATATACTGACAAGATGGTTATGAAATTAGAAAAAATTAATGATTATTTATTTAAGAATTGTATTTGTTATGTTATGATAGATAATATCAGTAAGATTAAAACCAAAGATAAGGAAGATATGGCTTTTATTGAGGCAAGTGATGATACTGGTAAATGTGAATTTGTTGTATTCCCAAAGTATTTTTATCTGTTACAAAATTTAGCAAAAAATGATATGATAAAAGTATGGGGTAAAGTTAGTAAAAGATACGATAAAATAAATGTTTTAATAAGTAATGTAGTAAAGGATGAATAGTAATGGATGAATTAAAAAGATTTTTAAATAGTATAAATATGACTTATAATGAAGAACTTGATAATACCGATATTTTAAAAGTTGTCTATAATCGGGAAAGTGAATTATATAATGTCTTTTTACATAGTGAGAATGTCTTAAGTTATGATATTGTAAATAGTCTTTTTTTAGCAGCTAAAAATAAAATTAATGGTAAAGATAAATGTTATATAACTTTAGTATATGATAAGATAAATGATGATGATATTAAAAATTATTTAAAAGAAATAATGAAATGGATTATCTTTGAACATCCTTCTTTAATGGCGTTAGAAAATAGTTTTAAGGATGTTTCAGATGGTGTCCTTAATTTTGAAGTAGCATCTAAAAGTGAAGAAGCCTCTCTTTTAAGTATTCAAGATAAAATTTTAAGAGATTTAAAAAATTATGGTTTACCTAATTTAACCATTAAAGTAAGTGTTAGTGAAGAAAAGAATGCTGAGTTAAAAAAAGAAATTGGTTTAAGTAAAGAAATTAGTCTCGAAAAGAAAGAAGATAGTCCCGTTATTATTGGGTATCATCAAGATGGAGATGTTACTTTAATTAAAAATATAGTGGGAGAACAAAAGAATGTTATTTTAGAAGGTTATGTTTTTGGTATTGATGATAGTGTAAGGAAAGGCCAAAAAGGAACCGCTTATATAGTAAATTTAAAGGTCAGTGATAAAACTGATAGTTTTATGGTGAAGTTTGTTCGGTTTAAAGAAGAAGAATATAATAAGATTAAAAAAGGTGTCAAGGTAGGTAATTGGTATCGATTTGTGGGTAATGTGGAAATGGATAATTATCTAAGACAAATGGTATTCACCGGTAAAAGTATTGAAAATATTCCGAGTAAAGATGTTGTAGTTACAGATGATGCGGAAGAAAAGCGAATTGAACTTCATACTCATACGATGATGAGTGCGATGGATGGGGTAATTGATGCCAAAAAATTAGTTAAATTTGCCTATAAATTAGGTCATAAAGCAGTCGCTGTTACCGATCACGATTGTTTACAATCTTATCCCGATTTATATCATGCTGTTTGTGATATTAATGCCGGTATTGAAAATGAAGAAGATAAGTTTAAAGTTATTTATGGGGCCGAAATGAGTATTGTCAATAATGAAAATGACTTAATTTATAATTTAAAAGATTATGATTTATTAAATGATGAATATGTCGTATTTGATACTGAAACAACCGGATTTACGCCTTTTAAAGACCAAATGATTGAAATTGGGGCTGTAAAAATAAAGAATGGCGAGGTATTAGATCGTTTTGATGAACTTATTAATCCCGGCAGAAAACTTCCCCAAAAGATTGTCGATTTAACAAATATAACGGATGAAATGTTAGCGGATAAAGATAGTGAAGAGAATGCAACGAAGAGATTTTTAGAATTTGTGGGGGATTTACCAATGGTGGCCCATAATGCGAAATTTGATATTGGCTTTATGAGTGCCGCCATGACTAAATATGAACTTGGTGAGTTTAAAAATACGGTTATTGATACAATGAGTATGGCAAGAACTTTATATCCCGAATGGAAGAATCATAAATTATCGACATTAGTTAAGAATTTAGATGTGCCTTGGGATGAAAGTGCCCACCATAGAGGAGATTATGATGCGGAAGGAACTGCCATTGCTTTCTATAAAATGTGTAAAGTTTTAAATAACCGAAATATTGAAACCACAACAAAGTTATATAATTCCGTTGATTTAGATGAATTATTAAAATTTTCAAGGCCTTTTCATATGACAGTTTTAGTGCAAAATAAAGTGGGCTTAAAAAATTTATTTAAGTTAATTAGTTATGCGAATACGAAATATCTATTTAGAGGAGATCAAACTAAACTACCGAGAAATGAGTTAAATACGCATCATGAAGGATTACTTTTTGGTAGTGGTTGTGTTAATGGGGAAATATTTGAAGCAGCATTCACTAAAGAAGATGAAGAACTTGCCAAAATGATGCAATATTATGACTATATTGAAGTGCAACCTCCTGAGGTTTATACGCATTTAATTGATATGGAATCATCACCAATCAAGTCTTTAGCGGACATTATCGACCATTTAAAAAGAATTATAAGAGTTGCAGATGAAGCCGGAGTTTTAGTTTGTGCGACTAGTGATGCCCATCATTTAACGAGAGATGATAAAATCACCAGAGATATTATTATAGACCAAAGATTCAATGGTAAAATTCATCCTTTAAATAAAAGAGGGGTAAGAATACCCGATATGCATTTTTATACAACTAATGAAATGTTGGAAGCGTTCTCATTCTTGGACGCTGAAAAACAAAAAGAAATAGTTATTAAAAATCCGAAAATTATTGCTGATAAATGTGAGATAGTCGAAGTTATTATTGAAACTGGTGGGGTACCTTTTGCTCCGAAAATTGAAAATTCGGCCCAAATAGTGGAAGATATGGTTTATACGAAAGCCAAAGATTGGTATGGTGACCCTTTACCTGATAATATACGGGACCGGATTGAACAAGAATTAAAAGGAATTATTGGTGGTGGTTTTGATGTCATTTATTTAATTGCCCAAAAATTAGTTAAGAAAAGTAATGATGATGGTTTCTTAGTTGGTTCAAGAGGTTCAGTAGGTTCATCTTTTGTTGCGACTATGATGGGAATAACCGAAGTTAATCCACTACCTAGTCATTATCGTTGTCCTAAATGTAAACATTCTATTTTTAAAGATGAAAATGGCGAAGATTTAGCGATTAAATATGGTATTGGCTTTGATTTACCTGATAAAGATTGTCCGAAATGTGGAACGAAAATGATTAAAGATGGTGAAGATATGCCATTTGCGACCTTCTTAGGTTTTAATGCCGATAAAGTACCAGATATTGACCTTAACTTTTCCGATTTAAATCAAGCGGCAGCTCACGAGTATACAAAAGTATTATTCGGAGAAGATAATGTATACCGGGCTGGAACTATTGGAACTGTAGCGGAAAAAACAGCCTTTGGTTTTGTCAGAAAGTATTGTGAAGACTTTGATATTGTGATGCGCCCAATTGAAGTGGAAAGACTAGCGGCTGGTTGTGTTGGCGTTAAAAGAACAACAGGTCAACATCCCGGAGGCATTGTCGTTATTCCCGGTTATATGGATGTTTATGATTTTACACCTTATCAATATCCAGCCGAAGATGTTGATGCCGCTTGGCGAACTACCCATTTTGATTACCATGCGATTGATCAAGATGTTTTAAAACTAGATATTTTAGGGCATACTGATCCAACGCAACTAAGGATGCTTCAAGATTTAACGGGTATTGATGTTAAAACCGTGCCATTTGATGATAAAGAGACGATGGGCTTATTCTTATCGCCTGAGCCTTTAGGAGTTACTAAAGAACAAATTATGAATGATACCGGTACTTTAGGAGTTCCCGAATTTGGAACCAACTTCACGATTGGGATGCTTCGGGATACTAAACCAACTACTTTTGGGGAACTTATTAAAATATCAGGGTTATCTCACGGTACGGATGTTTGGCTTGGAAATGCCCAAGAATTAATTCGTAAAGGTATTGTCCCATTCAAAGAAGTTATTGGCTGTCGGGATGATATAATGGTTTTCTTAATTCAATGTGGAATGGAACCAATTAAAGCCTTCAAAATAATGGAATTTGTAAGAAAAGGTAAAGCCTCTAAAGACCCTGAAGGTTGGTTAAAACATAAGGCGACAATGGAAGAAGCCGGAATACCTGATTGGTATATTGATTCTTGTTCGAAAATTAAATATATGTTCCCGAAAGCCCATGCGGCGGCTTATGTTATGAGCGCTTTTCGAATTGCTTATTTCAAAGTGCATTATCCTGCCGAATATTATGCCTCATATTTCTCAACCCGTTTCGATACTTTTGAAATTGAAACGATGATTAAAGGTTATGATGCCATTAAAGCAAGAATTAATGAAATAATATCGAAAGGTGATGAAGCAAGTAGTAAAGAAGTAGATCTTTTAGAAACATTAAAACTTGCTTTAGAAGCCACCGCTCGGGGATTTAAATTTGGTAATATTGATATCAAAAGAAGTCTTGCTAAAAATTATGTCATTGATAGTGATGGTAAAACTTTAATTAGTCCATTTATTACTTTAGATGGTTTAGGGGAAGCCGTTGCTAATCAAATTGTGGAAGAGCGTGATAAGAAAGAATATTTCTGTGTCGAAGACTTTCAAACAAGAGGGAAAGTTAATGTTTCCACGATGGATAAATTAAGAAGTTTAAATGTTTTTGCGGGGATGCCTGAATCTGCCCAATTAAGTTTATTTTAAAGGAGAATGTCTATGGATATATTTGTACCAGATATGTATATGCAAAGTATATATACAATTAATTATAAAAAATTAAAAAAGAGAGGAATTAAATGTCTATTATTTGACTTAAATAATACTTTAGCCAGTTACGAAATGGATTATCCCGATACTAAATTAAAAGAATTAATTTTTGATTTAAGTGATGATTTTAAAGTAATAATTGTTTCGAATAGTAATAAAAATCGCATTCGTCCTTTTAAAGAAGTGTTAAATATCGATTCCTCTTTTTCTTCTTCTAAACCGAGTGTTAAAAAATTAAAGAAGATAATGGATTTATATCATTTTAAAGATACGGAGATTGCCTTTATTGGGGATGAACTTTTAACCGATATTTGGGCCGGGAATAAAATGAATTTTACGACGATTTTAGTTAATGCCATCAGTGAAAACGAACCATTCGCAACTAGAATTAATCGCCATTTTGAAAGAAAAATTATTAAAAAACTAAATAAAAAAGGCATTCTTTTTAAAGGACAATATTATGAGTAAGTGTGTAGGTTGTGGGATAACTTTACAAAATACTGATCCAAGTAAGTTAGGTTATACTAAAGATTTAAAAAATAAATATTGTGAAAGATGTTTTAAAACCATTCATTATAATGAAGAAAGAAAAATTACTAATTTTGATAATGGTAAGATTATAGATAAAATAAATAAATTGGGTTTATTTACCGTTATGCTTACGGATATTTTACATTTAGATAAAGAAACTATTGAGGTATTTAAAAGGATTAAAAATAAAAAAGTTTTAGTTATTAATAAATGTGATTTAATTCCGGATAATTTAAAATTAGAACATTTAGCAGAAAATATTCAAAATAGTTATAATATAGATGATGAAGTATTATTTATCAGTGCTAAAAATAAGTATTACTTAAATAATTTAGTTAGTTTAATAGAAAGCGAAAAAGAAGTCATATTTTCTGGCGAAACCTCAAGTGGTAAATCAACTTTGATTAATACTTTAATTTCTAGTAATTTAACAACTAGTCATTATGATAATACAACGCTTGATTTTATTAAATTAAAATATTTAGATTATGTTATTTATGATACACCCGGTATTGTCTTAAATAAAAAAAGAATTACGGATGGCAAGTTAATCGTTAAAATTATTAATTTAAATCCTAATTTTGTATATCAAATTGAAGATTTAAAATTGCAAGGTATTGGTAGTATAACTATTTATATTAATGAAAGGGTTAATATATCTAGTAAAAAGGAAGATATTGAACTTCCATATGAATATGTGTTAAATGGAGAGGACGTGGAACTAGCTAATGGGTTTATTTATGCCTCTAAAAATGTGCAAATAAAAAGTAATAAAGAGTTACAAATTAGAAATTCAATAATTAAGAAAGTGGTATAGTATGAGTGTTATAAAAGTAATGAGTGAAAATTTAGCCAATAAGATTGCAGCGGGTGAAGTTGTTGAAAAATGTGCATCGGTTGTGAAAGAATTAGTGGAAAATAGTATTGATGCTGCATCGAGTAATATCAAGGTTAATTTACTTAAAGGTGGCTTAGATGAAATAACTGTTATTGATGATGGTGTAGGGATGGATAAGGAAGATGCTCTTTTAGCCTTTCAAAGACATGCTACTAGTAAAATATATCGGGATGATGATTTATTTTTCATTGATACTTTAGGATTTCGTGGTGAAGCCTTACCTTCTATTGCGAGTGTTTCGGAAGTTATTATGGAAACTTGTCAAAAAGAGGTGGGAACCCATATTCATATCAAAGGTGGCGAGTTAATTGAAGAAAAACCGGCACCAAGTAGAAAAGGTACCCGAATAACTATTACTAATTTATTTTATAATACACCGGCGAGACTTAAATATTTGAAATCAGATGTGACGGAACTAGCTAATACAACAAGTTATATCGAAAAAGAAGCCTTAGCGAAACCGAATATTGCTTTTACTCTAACTAATAATGGTAATGTGGTGGTTAAAACTAGTGGCAGTGGTAATCTCTTAAAAACTATTCATGAAATATATGGCAGTAATATCTCTTCTAAAATGTTAGAGGTTAAGGCTTTAAATGATGATTTTGAAATTAAAGGTTATGTTTGTAAACCTGAAATATTAAAATCAAGCCGGAATCATATGGTAACTTTTATTAACGGACGAATTGTCCGGAATAATGATATCAACAGAGCTATAAATGATGCTTATTATACTTATAAACCTGATGGTAAATACCCAGTGGTGGTTTTAAATATTGAAACGGATCCTACTTTAGTAGATGTGAATATTCATCCCACTAAACAAGATGTTAAATTAAGTAAGATGGATTCTTTATATAATTTACTTTATGAAACAATTAAAAATGTTTTATATGATAGTTTATTAATTCCCGATGCCATCAAAAAAGAAGATGCGGTAGATATTCAAAGTAATTTTGCACCCTTACCAGAATTTAAAGATTTAGATGGCACTCAAACTACTTTTGATTTTGGGGAGGAAAATAAAGAAGAAGTAGTTAAAAACGAAGAATTTAAAAGTTTAGTTTTATATCCCGTTGGTCTTTGTCTAGGTACCTATATTGTTTGTGAAAATGATGAAGGAATTTATTTACTCGACCAACACGCTGCCCAAGAGCGAGTTAACTATGAAAATTATTTAGCAAATTTAAAAAATGATAAAATAATGGTTACGGATTTATTAATACCGATAAGTATTGAAATGACCCAAAGTGAATATATTGAATTTAAAAATCATGAAGAAGTATTCAAAAATTTAGGTTTTAAATTTGAAGATTTTGGAATTAATACCATTATTGTTAAAGGCCATCCTACCTGGTTAAAAACCGGTTATGAAGAAGAATCAATTCGGAAAATTATCGATTTAATTATTAATTTAAAAGGCGAGTTTGATGTTATTAAATTTAGAGAAAGTGTGGCGATTACTTTAGCTTGTAAAATGGCCATTAAAGCCAATGAACATATTTCCATGCTAGAAATAGAGGGCTTACTTAAAAATTTAGTTAAATGTGATAATCCTTATAATTGTCCCCATGGAAGACCAACGATAATTAAATTTAGTATTTATGATTTAGAAAAAATGTTTAAAAGAGCAATGAATTAAAAAAACGTCTCAAGTTAATTCTTGACACGTTCTTTTTTATTTTGAGTAAAATCTTTATAATCGCGCATAATAGATTTAGGATACGGTTTTCTTTCTTCGGTGCGATATAGTAAGTAATCGGTACTGGTTTTATAATAATCTGCTAAAATATTTAATTTATCTAAAGGTAGAGTATTTACTCCTAATTCATAACGACAATATTGCGCTTGGGTAACGTTTAAAATGCTGGCAATATCTATTTGTTTTAAATCTCGATCCTCTCTAATCTCTTTTAATCTAAGCATATTAGTACCTCCAATTTAATTTTACTTCTTTAAATTACCAAATTTTGCCATTTATACTCAAAACGTATAAAAAGCCCGAAATACTTTTAAATTACTACACATTTTTAATTTTTAATTGCTAATAAATTTTTTTAAGTGTATAATAAAAATCATGAAAAGAAATGAAGTAGATAGAAGTAAATTAAGTCCGATGATGAAACAATATATGGAAATAAAAGATCAATATAAAGATGAACTTTTATTTTTTCGCCTTGGGGACTTTTATGAATTATTTTTTGAAGATGGGGAAACGGCTGCGCGGGAATTAGAACTTACCTTAACGGGTAAATCAGCAGGCCTTGATGAAAAAGTACCAATGTGTGGTGTTCCTTATCATGCCGTTAAAGGTTATTTAGAAAAGCTGGTCAATAAAGGATATCGGGTAGCTATTTGTGAACAACTAGAAGACCCTAAAACCGCGAAAGATACCGTTAAAAGAGGAGTTATTGATGTAGTTAGTAAAGGAACTATTACCGATTTTGAACTTTTAGATGAACATAAAAATTCTTATATCTCGAGTATTTTAGAGTTTAGTGATATATTTGTAATTACTTATGCCGATATTACAACCGGGGAATTAAATAGTTTAACTATTCCCAAAAAAGAAGATGTCTTAATTAGTGAGATATTAAATTTAGGTATTAAAGAAGTTATCTTACTTGATAATTCGAATGTTCAATTAGTGGATTTACTTAAAAATAAATATAATATTGAAGTTGTTTTCAGTAGTGAGTATTATTCTGATGAAATAAGTTTTATAAATAATCTTACTGATGCCCGAATGAAAGCCGGTGTTAATCATTTATTTTATTATTTAGTAGTTCGGGAATTAAAAACGATTAGTCATTTTAATGAATGTAAAGTAATTACCAAAACGGATTATTTAGAGATGGATATTCATTCCGTTAGAAACCTAGAATTATTTGAAACGATTCGTCTTAAAGACCGGACATATTCGCTTATTTGGCTATTAGATAAATGTAAAACGGCAATGGGTTCTAGAAAACTACGGAATTTCTTAATGTATCCTTTAAAAGACATCGATGAATTAAATAAAAGATATGATAAAATTGAAACTTTAAATAATAATTTTATTTTAAAAGATGAATTAAAAAGTTTATTATATGAAATTTATGATTTAGAAAGACTATGTGGGAAAATTACCACGGGTAGTGTTAACGGAAGAGACTTACTCCAATTTAAAAATAGTTTAAAAGTTTTACCAAGAATTAAAGAAATTATTGCAGAATTAGGTTTTTCTGAAAATTTAGAAACCCATCCCGAAATTTATGAATTACTGGAAGAAGCCATTTATGAAAATCCGCCAGTAGGTGTAAAAGAAGGTTACTTAATTAAAGAGGGCTATAATAAAGAGTTAGATGAATTAAAAAGTATTCGAAGTGGGGGTAAAGATTTCCTAGTTACTTTTGAACAAAAGATTAAAGAAGAAACCGGTCTTAAAAATTTAAAAGTTGGTTTTAATAAAATATTTGGTTATTTTATTGAAGTATCAAAATCGCAAGCTAAAGAAGTTAAAGAAAATTTTGGTTGGGAAAGAAGACAAACTTTAACGAATTATGAAAGATTTATTTCACCAGAATTAAAAGAAAAAGAAGCGCTTATCTTAAATGCGGAAGAAAAAATTATTGAACTTGAATACAATTTATTTGTCGAAGTTAAAAATATTATTAAAAAAGAAGTTTTAAAAATTAAGAAAACAGCGGATATTATAAGTGAACTTGATGCTATTTTAGCGTTATCTATTTGTAGTGAAGAATTAAATTTAGTTAGACCTAAGTTAAATAATGAGAAAAAATTAGAGATAATTGAAGGAAGACATCCGGTTGTGGAAATCGTGAGTGGCGATTTATATGTGGCCAACGACTGTATAATGAATGAGAAAGCCGAAACGTTGCTTATTACGGGACCTAACATGAGCGGTAAATCAACTTACATGCGGCAAGTGGCAATTATTATTTTAATGGCCCAAATGGGTTCTTTTGTTCCAGCAAAAAGTGCGAACTTACCAATAATTGATAAAATATTTACCCGAATTGGGGCTTCTGATGATTTAGTATCAGGCGAATCAACCTTTATGGTGGAAATGAAAGAAGCAAGAAATGCTTTAGTAAATGCGACTCCGAATAGTTTAATTATCTTTGATGAACTCGGACGAGGTACGGCAACTTATGATGGAATGAGTTTAGCCCAAGCCATATTAGAGTATATTAGTGATAATATTCACGCTTTAACACTTTTTTCTACCCATTATCATGAGTTAACAGGACTAGAGAAAAAATATAAAACGATTAAAAATGTTCACGTATCAGCGATTGAAGAAGAAGGTAAAATTACATTTCTACATAAAGTTAAAGATGGTTCCATTGATAAAAGTTATGGTATTCATGTGGCAAGACTTGCGGATATGCCGGAAGATTTACTTGAAAGAGCAAGTGATATCTTAAAAGAATATGAAAGTGGTAGTAAAAAGATGGCAAAAGAAGAAAGTAAAGTGCAATTATCTTTTGATTTTGAAGAAAAAGAACGGGAAGAAGATAATGAATTAAGGCAAAAAATTAATGCGATTGACCCTCTTAATATGACACCCCTTGATGCTTTAAATTATTTATATGAATTAAAACAAAGTATTAAAAAATAATTACTAATTATATAGTAATTTTTTTTAGTCTTTGATATAATTAGAAAGACGGAGATGTAATTATGGCTAAAACAAGAAGTGAATTAAGAGAAAAATGTATGATTATTTTATATCAATGGGATATTTATCAAAATAATAAAAGTAAAGTGGATATTGATGAAATAATTAAAGATAATTTAGATATTGAAAATGATTTTGTTAAAGATATTGTTTATGGGGTTATTACGCATATGAATGAAATAGATGAAATAGCGAATAGTCTAATGAAAGATTGGGATATTTCCAGAATTGATAAAACCGGGGCTGCTATATTAAGAATGGGTATTTTTGAAATTAAATATACTGATACTCCAGAAATAGTGGCTATTAATGAAGCAGTGGAACTTGCTAAAAAATATAGTGATGATAATGTTCGGAAGATGATTAATGCGGTTTTAGATAAAGTTATTAAAGAATAAAAATAGGTAATTTTCAAACAACTTAAATGAAAATTATGAAAGGATTTAATTATGGAAGAGAATAAATATTTAGAAGTAAGTGAACTTAATAATTATATTAAAGAGATGTTTGAAGATAATTATTTTTTAAATCGGATTTATTTAAAAGGGGAAATATCGAATTTTAAAAATCATACGAGGGGTCATTTATATTTTACTTTAAAAGATGATAATTCAAGGATTAATGCCGTTATGTTTCAAAGTTATACGCACTCTTTAGATTTTGCACCGGAAGATGGGATGAAAGTTTTAGTTACTGGAAGGGTTGCAGCCTATCCTGCTAGTGGTTCTTATCAAATCTATGTTGAGAAAATGAATTTAGATGGCGTCGGTAACTTATATATTGAATATGAAAAATTAAAAGAAAAATTATATAAAGAAGGATTATTTAATCAAGAACATAAAAAACCTATTCCAAAGTATCCGAGAAGAATTGGCATTGTCACTGCAGATACGGGTGCTGCGGTTCGGGATATTATGAGCACCATTAGAAGAAGATATCCTCTATGTGAAGCCATTTTATTTCCGACACTTGTCCAAGGAGAAAATGCCGCTCCCAATATTGTTAAACAAATTGAAGTTGCCGATAATTATGATTGTGATACCTTAATTGTTGGTCGTGGTGGTGGTTCCATTGAAGATTTATGGGCCTTTAATGAAGAGTGTGTTGC
>CANQHT010000004.1 GCA_947623705.1 uncultured Bacilli bacterium | reverse complement strand
ATAAAGAACCACTTATTTTAAAAAGAAATGAAGCTTATATTGGAGTTTTAATTGATGATTTAGTAACTAAAGGGGTAACGGATCCTTATCGGATGCTTACATCCCGTGCGGAATTTCGCTTGTTACTAAGGCATGATAATGCTGATTTAAGACTTCGTGAAAAGGGCTATGAAATTGGTACTATTACAAAAGAACAATATAAAAGATTAGAAAAAAAGAAAGCAGATATTCAAAAATTACTTGAAGAACTTAAAAATAAAAAATTAAAAATGACTAAAGAAATTAAAGAAAAATTTCAAGAAAATAACTTGGAAATACCAACAAGAAGTATGAGTTATGAAGAATTATTAAAAAGACCAGAAATTACTTTTGAATTTTTAAAAAATTTTACGGATTTTAATTATGATAAAGAAGTTTTAGAACAAGTAGAAATAGAACTTAAATATTATGGATATATAAAAAAAGCTTATAAAGAAGCGGAAAAGTTAAGTAAAATTGAAGAAAAACAAATTCCTGATGATATTGATTACAAAAGAATAAAGAATCTGGCCAGTGAAGCAAGACAAAAATTAAGTGAAGTTAGACCAAAAACAATGGCCCAAGCCTCTCGTATAAGTGGGGTTAATCCGGTGGATTTATCCATTCTTGCGGTATATTTAAAGAAGGAATACAATAAAAATGACTAAAGATGAATTTATTTTAGAAGTATCGAAATTAGGTATTGAATTAACTAATGAACAAATAGAAAAGTTAGAAATATATAAAGAATTTTTAAAAGAATATAATAAGCATACTAATTTAACTGCCATTAAAGAAGATAAAGATATTTATTTAAAACACTTTTATGATTCTCTAACTATTGTTAAAGTTATCAATCTAAATTTAGTAAATAACTTACTAGATGTGGGAACTGGTGCCGGTTTTCCGGGAATGGTTTTAAAAATTTTTTATCCCAATTTGAATGTTACTTTACTAGATTCTAACAATAAAAAGACGAGATTTTTAAATGAATTACAAGAAAAATTACAATTAGATGTGGAAATAATAAATGACCGCATAGAAAATTATGCTAAAAGTAATTTAAATAAATTTGATGTTGTTACTTCGAGAGCGGTTGCAAACCTCCGCGTATTATCCGAGTTATGCTTGCCTTTAGTTAAAGTTGATGGTTTATTCATCCCACTTAAAGGTAAAGTAGAAGAAGAATTACAAGAAAGTCTTATTACGCTTGATGTTATGCATACCAAAATATTGAATAAACAAGAATTTATTATTGAAAATGCCGGAGTTAGAAATATATTAGTCATTCAAAAATTAATAGGAAGTACTCTAGAAGATTTAAGAAGTTACGATAAAATATTAAAAAAGCCATTGCAAAAATCAGCTAAATAAGATAGAATTAAATATAGAATAGAAAGTTGTAAAGGGGATTGATATAGTGAATAATGCAACAACGCCGATGCAGGTATTAAATTTACCTATTGAAGATATTATTCCTAATCGTTTTCAACCACGATTAAGTTTTGACGAGGATGGATTAAAAGAACTAGCTAATTCCATTAAAGAGCACGGGATAATTCAACCCCTTGTAGTAAGAAAACTCGCGGATAAATATGAAATAATTGCGGGTGAAAGAAGATATAAAGCGGCCAAAATGGCGGGACTAACGGAAGTACCAGCAATAGTAACCACAATGGATGATCAAAAAAGTGCGGAAGCAGCTATTGTCGAAAATGTTCAAAGAAGAGATTTATCGGCAATCGAAGAAGCCAAATCTTATCAAGCTTTACTTGATAAAGAAGAATTAACCCAAGAACAACTAGCTAAAAAAATGGGCTTAAGTCAATCAGCAATTTCCAATAAACTTAGATTATTAACTTTATCGGAACCTGTGCAAAATGCCTTAATTGATGGCAGGATTTCTGAACGACATGCTAGAAGTCTATTACAAATTGAAGATCCTTTTGATCAAGAAGAATGGTTAAATAAAATTATTGATGAAAGATTAACGGTCAGAGATTTAGACAAAAAAATTAAAGAATCTTTAAATAATAATGGAGGAAGTGAAGAAGTGCCATTAGTAGAAAGTGCTCCTAATCTAGAAGCAATAAAAGAAAGTGCTACAGATATAGTAAATCCTTTTGTAAGTAAGGTTCCTGAAGAGATAAAAGAAGTAACAAATGAAGAACCAAAAAAAATGCCTAATAAATTCTTTAATTTCTTAGAGGATGAAGGCGTTAGTATGAATATGACGGAAGATGTTGAAGAACCTATTGAAGAAACGTTTCCTGAAATACCTGTTATTGATAATAATAATGATATATTAAATAATGAATCAAAAATTGAAGAAAAAACAAATGATAATATAAATAACTCAATAGAAACTACTAAAGAAATAGAGCAAGTTAATGAAGAAAAAAATGAAAATTCAGAAGAAATAGAAATGCTAGATTTTTATGCTCCATTAGAAGATAATAAAGAAAATATAAATAAAGAAAGTGAAACAGATACGATGGTTAATAAATTAATTCAAGATTTAACTACTAAAAATTATAAAACATTATTAACTAAAGAAGATAATGAAAATAATATAATTTATATTATAAATATTACAAAATAATTGTAAACAAAAGGTAAAATAAATATTGTTTTATCTTTTTTTGTGATATACTTTAGATAATAGGAGGTAGTTATGCCAAATGACGATTTTAAATATTTTAATATAGTAGAAGAAAAATATAGAGGTAACTACTGTCCTGTTTGGAGTTATCAAGCTGATGATGGAGAAGTAGTAGAATTTTCAATTTTAAATAAACCTGAACATATAGATGAAAATACCCCTATTGTATTTTATTATAGTGGTGGTGGAGATTATAGCCGAGCTGATTATAATGCTGCTTATCAAGGATTACAAGAAAGTGGTAATTGTGTTGCCTTAGTAATTGGTGGTGATGTTAAATATCCAGAAAACAATATGAGAATTTTAGAAGGAATTAGTAAAGAATTTGGAATTCCTTCTGAAAATTATAATAGCATTGCTTTTTCAATGGGGGTATCTATTGCTTTAAAAACAGCTTCACTATTAAAAAGAGAAAATCCCGATTTTGATTCCGGTATTTTAGCATTTGCTGATCCAAATGAATTAAAATTAAAAGGCAGAAGTGAATATACAAATTATACAGAATATAAAGATTGGTTAAAAGATTATAAATTTTTAATTTTTAATGGTGGTGCTGATTGTGGTAGAGTTAAAGATTATACTGATTTAGATCTCAATTGGATCAATGCTTATTCATTCTATTCTAAATTTCCTAATTATCGTAATGATATAAATAATTTTGGCGACCATCAAATTAATAATTACCGTTTTTTTAGAGATGGTGGTATTAATTATATTGTTAATGGTACAAGTAAATTTAATGATTTATACAATATAAATATTGATGAATATAGAAGAAAAAATGATCCTGTTATGAAAGCATTAAGAAAAAGAAGAAAAAAAATTTTAAATTTTTCTCCTATAAAATGTAATAATAAATTTGTTGAAACCGAAACAAATGATTTAATAAATCAAATAAAATCATTTTCATTTTTTAACACACTTGATTCCGGTGGTGGATATGGCAGTACTACTATAGTGCCAAATATAGAATCCGAATATTTAAGTTCCTATTATAATCAAGTTTTTGATGTTATGGATGATTTATTAGTAAACGTTAATAATACAATATTAGTAAGTAATAATTATGAACGGATGCAAAATAAACAATTAAATATTTTAAATGAAATGGATCAAATAGAAAGATTGTAGGTATTTATATGTATGTTGCAAAACAAGATATTGATAAAGCTAATAGAGATACTAAATTTAATGAGTTAGATAATTTAAATAACGACTTAAAAAAATTAAATAATAAGTTAAATAATTTTACAACTGATTATAAAAGTAAGTTATATGGTAAAGATTATGATTTAATATATAATAATTTTTTAAATATAAATCAAAATATAAACAAATTATATGAAAAAACAAAAATATTAAATGTGGGTATTAAAAATGCCAATATGAGTATGTTCCAATATCTAGGAAATGATGATTATATAAATGAAGAATATATTTATGAAATAAATTATATGTTAAATTCTATACAACAAAGTATTAATTCAATTAAATATATGTTAAGCAAGAGTAATGGTTATAATATGCAGTATTTAAAAAGCCAAATAATAGCATATGAAGATGAAATGGCTGAATTAGTCAAAATGCGTAGTAAAATTGAAAAATTGAAATCTGTAGATTCAGAAGCAGCCGGTATGATCAAAGCCGCTGATTAGAAATATGAGAGGTAAATTTTATGAATGATAAAATAGATAAGAAAGCAGATAATATTAATTTAGAATATAAACAAAAATTAGATAAGATAGATAATGATATTGATAATATGACAAGAGATTTAAAAACTCTAAATAATGTAAAAGATGGATTTATAGATATAAATAAATCATTTGATAAATTATTTCAATTATTATCTTTATCTATAAAAGGAAAACAAACAGATATAAAAATTAATGAAATGTCGGAAGCTAATATTCATAATTTAAATAAAATAACTGAAAGTATAGATGAAGATAGAAAAAAATTACAAAAAGATATTGATGATTTAAAAGAAGAAAAAAATAAATTACAAAAAAATAAAAGAGAAGATTAAAAAAATATTTCTAATAAAAATGAATGGAGGTATAAATATTATATATGAGAGTAAATGCCGTAGATTTAGTAAATGCAAATAGTTCTAATAATTTATCCAATTTAAAAAATGTTAGTAATTATTCAAAAGAAGTAACAGAAAGAATTTTAGATTTTATTGATAATTCAAAAAATTCTTTATCTGGTAGTGCATTTGATGTTGCTATACAAAATTTAGCAAATGTAACTAAAGAATTAAATAATTATTATAAAAAAGGATTAAATTTATGTGAAAATATTGTATCTGCTAATAATGTTTTTTCGGAATTTGTTTCTCCCGATGCTAGTTTAGATGATGAACATTTAGATGAACTAAGAAATCAAATTAATGATATTAATAGAGATATAGAAAGTGTTTACCGTTCTATGCGCTCTGGATTTGATAGTAATATTATTCGTTATTCCAATCGTTATATTTATCAAATTAGAAATTATGAAAATCAGTTAGCAGATGTTAATCGTTTAATAGATAAAATTTCTCAACTTAAAACTAATGATAATGCCGCTGCAAATAGCTTAGGAGATTAAAAAATGAGTAATATTATAAATACAAAAGGAGAAGAATTAAGTCTTGATAATTTAGATAATTCTAATATTAGAGAACTTGCAGAAAAATTACTTTCTGAAAATATTGAAAATTCAAAAATTGTTGTAACAAATAGTGGAAAAGTATTTTTTGTAAGAGATGGGGAAAATTCTGGCTTTGTTCATATTCATGGGGATGGCAAATATGGCGAAATGTATGCACCAGGAGATGGAATAGATATAACAAAATATTTTCTTGATGATATAAAAAATGCCGATCCTAATGATTTAATTGTTTATAGTTTAAATTTAGATCGTGGTAATAAATACAATTATAATAACGATATTTCAGAAATTTCTGAAGTAGTAAATATGTATGATATAAAAAATTTAGCAGTTAATGGATTTAGTATGGGTGGTATTAGTGCTTTAAAATTTGCTGCAAGTATTAATGATGAAAAACCGGGAACTGTTAGTACTATTGTAATGACTGCTGGAAGTATTGAAAATGGTATAAGTCCAGAAGAAGGAGAAAATTTACGAGGAACTACATGTGTAGTATGTTGGGATTATAATGATTATCGTGATGAAAGATGGAAAAGTTATTTAAATTATGCTAAAGATTATGATATGGAAATATATTCAATACAAGACATTAAAGGTGGTCATAGTAAATGGTTAGAAGAGGCTTATGCTAATGATATTGTAAATTTAGCTTTAAGTAAAGGTGATTTTAGTAAATTTTCAACTTTAAATCAAGAATTTGTTTTTCAAAAAAGCATTATTGATGAAAATGGTAATCCTAAATGGATAGATGTTACATATGAAGAATTTGTTAGTTATATGCGTCAAAACCGTGTAAAAACTTTAATGAAATACTGTAATAATATAAAACCAATTAAATGTGATAATATATTTATTGAACACGAAGTTAATAATATAATTGAAATAATTAATAATTTAAATGAATATCAAAATAGTTCAAACTTCTGGTTTGAAAGTACTACAAGAGTACCTAATTTAGAAAATATAAAAATTAATGATTTCATTGAGAAAGTTATGTTACTAATATTTGATGTTGAAAAAAATTTAAATACTATAGTTAATATTGGTAATTCAATAAAAACATTAGAAACTAAAACTAGCGAAGATATTGAAAATTTAGATATTTAGATTAAAAAAATAAGATATGAAATATAAATCTATTGTTTTATTTCTTTTTTTTTGTTAATATTATATTAGATAATAAGATGTTAAGGGGTATATTATGCAAATAATTTTGATTAAAAAAGATAAATTATATAAATATCCATTTCCTAATAAAAATATTAGTAGTTTTTTTGTGCGGGATAAAGTTGATGGTAATGAAAGAGATTTAATTGAAATAGCTGTTAAAAATGGTAAATGGATTTTAAAAAGTAATAATATATGTCAAATAGTAACTGCTAAAGAAGAAATTGCTGAAACAACTTTAAATTTAAATAATTTTTACTTTTTAAAAACCAATAATGAAAGTATGTATCTTTTAGTTAGTGAAGAAAATGATCGAACTTTTGAAAGTTATTATATTAATGATAATGGTTCTTTTACCATAGGTAAAGATAAAAATGCTAGTATATCTTTTCGAAATGGCGCTATGAATAATAATCATGCTATTTTATCAAAGAATGGCAATATTTTTGAAATTGAAGCTTTAGATAAAGTATATGGTATTTATGTTAACAATAATCGGGTTCAAAAAAAGGTCCTTACTAATGGTGATAGTATCTTTATTATGGGATTAAGAATTATATATGTTAATAATTATTTACTTATTAACAATTATAATAATAGTTTACAAATTAATAGTCCTTTGCTATTAAAAAAAGATTTACCTACAAATACTGCACGATTATTAGATACTGAAGAAAATGAAAATTTAGAATTATATGAAGAGAATGATTATTTTAATCGGCAACCAAGATTTGTAACGTCAATAATTAAAGAAGATTTTAAAATAGATAGTCCGCCAGGTAAAGTTGAAAAAGATGAAATGCCTGTTATTTATACAATTGGACCAATGATTACTATGGCAATGTCTTCAGCTGTAACAGCATCTGTTTCTATAATTAATGTCACAACCAATAAAGGTAATTGGTTAAGTGTTTTACCAACAATTGTTATTACTGTTACAATGGTTGTTTCTACCATTTTGTGGCCTACATTAATGCGCCGTTATAATAAAAAAAGACAAGAAAAGAAGGAACAAGAACGTCAAGAAAAATATATTGCTTACTTGCAAGAAAAGAAACAAAAAATTGAGAATTTGAGAATTAATCAGCATCAAATATTAATGGAAAACTATCCGGATCCTAAAAATCTAGCCGTTACTATTTTAAATAAAAAGACTAATCTTTGGGAAAGATTAATTGAAAGTGATGACTTTTTAAATGTTCGGCTTGGTTTAGGAACAGTTAGTTTACAAATTAATTTATCATATGCAGTTGAAGATTTTACAATGGCTTCCGATAATTTAAAAGATGAACTCAATAAAGTAGCCGAAAGCGCTAAAGATATCGAAAATGCTCCATATACAATTTCTTTAACGGAAAGAAATAAACTTGCCTTAATGGGCGAAAAATATTATAAAGAAACAATGCTTAAAAGTATTATTTTACAACTTGTTACTAATCAATCTTACAATGATTTAAAATTAGTTTTTATGGTTAGTGATGATGATAATTCTTTATGGGATGATTTTAAAATATTACCACACACTTGGAGTAATTCCAGAGATATTCGCTTTTTTGCTAATAACTATGATGAAATGTCTAAAATATCTTTCTATTTAGAACAAGTATTTACCCAAAGAAAATATAGTGAAGAAGATGGTAAAAGAGTTGAAAGAAATATTACTTATCAAAATGTTGCTCCTTATTATTTAATAATTGTTGATAATATTAAGAAAAATAAAAATATTGAAATAATTAAGAAAATATTAGAAGAACCTAATAATATTGGTTTTGGTTTAATTATTTTAAATGATGGTATAGCTAATCTACCAAATGAAGTAACGGACTTTTTAACTGCTGCTGGAGCAAGTTCAGCTATTATTCAAAATGACTTAAATAAAGATAAACAAAATACTTTTGTTATGGATAATTTAGATGGTCTTGATTATTCAATACTTTGTGAAAAATTATCTAGTATTCCAATTAAACTTCCTTTAATGCTTGATGATATTACTAATTCTTTGGGCTTTTTAGAAATGTATAAAGTTGGTAATATAGAACAATTAAATATTTTAAATCGTTGGGAAAATAATAATCCAGTTAATAGTTTAAGTGTGCCAATTGGGGTTCACACTGATGGGGAAGTATTTAATCTAGACTTACATGAAAAATTTCATGGCCCCCATGGTTTAATTGCCGGAATGACTGGTTCTGGTAAATCCGAATTCATTATTACCTTTATTTTATCAATGTGTTTAAATTTCTCACCTGAAGAAGTATCATTTGTATTAATTGATTACAAAGGTGGTGGTTTAACCGGAGCTTTTGAAAATAGTTTAACTGGTTTTAGACTACCACATTTAGCCGGTACCATTACCAACTTAGATACGGCCGAGATTAAAAGAAGTTTAGCTTCAATTGAATCAGAGTTAAAAAGAAGACAAGAATTGTTTAATAAAGCGAAAGTTGAACTTAATGAAAGTACATTAGATATCTATAAATATCAAAAATTATATCGTGATGGTTTAATAAGTGAACCAATTAGTCATTTATTCATTATCTCTGATGAATTTGCCGAACTTAAAAAAGAAGAACCGGAATTTATGGATGAGCTTATTTCAACTGCGAGAATTGGTCGTTCTTTAGGGGTTCACCTTATTCTAGCTACCCAAAAACCAAGTGGAATAGTAGATGATCAAATTTGGTCCAACTCCAAATTTAAAGTTTGTTTAAAAGTTCAAGAAAAATCTGATAGTATGGATGTTATTAAATGTCCAGATGCCGCATCTTTAAAAAATGTTGGTCGTTTCTATTTACAAGTTGGTTATAATGATTATTTTGCAATGGGCCAAGCAGCCTATGCTGGTGTTAAATATATTCCTAAAGATAAAATAAGTAAGACTGTCGATCATAATATATCTTTCTTAAATAATATTGGTGATACCGTAAAAAGTATAGAAACAATGCCAAGGAAAGAAGAAAAGTCTTTTGGGGAAGAACTTCCTAATATCTTAAAATATATTGATGAAGCAGCAAAAAGTAAAAATTTAGTGGCTAGAAAACTATGGTTAAATAAAATTCCTAATGAAATATTTGTTAATGATTTAATGAAAAAATACAATTATATTCCTGAAAAATGGAATATTGAGGCCATTATTGGGGAACTTGATGATCCACATCGTCAAAGTCAAAGATTATTAACTGTAGATTTAAATAATTCGGGAAATACTTTAATATATGGTGTTAGTGGTTCAGGTAAAGAAATAATGTTAACCTCAATAATTTATAGTTTAATTATTTCTCATAGTTCAGATGAAGTTAATATTTATGTTTTAGATTTAGGTACGGAAATGTTCGGTATTTTTAAATCAGCTCCTCAAGTTGGTGATATCATCTTTATGCAAGAAGATGAAAAGATTGCTAATTTATTTAATCTTATTGCAAGAGAACTTGAATATCGTAAAAAATTATTTGTGGACTATAATGGCGATTATAATTTATATATTAAACAAAGTGGTCATACTTTACCAAGAATGATTATCGTAATTAATAATTATGAAGCCTTAAATGAAAATTATGAAGATTATATTGATATATTATCTGGATTATCAAGAGAAGTTGAAAGATATGGGATAAGCTTTATAATAACTGCATCCGGTGTTAATTCAGTTCGTGGTAAAACTAGTCAAAATTTTAGTAATCAATTATGTCTACAATTTAATGACCCAACAGACTATTCAAGTATTTTAGGTACAACTCATGGTATGGTGCCATCAGAAATAATTGGTCGAGGTTTAATAAAACAAAATGGCGAACTTTATGAATATCAAACAGCTTACCCATATAAATGGAGTGAAATTAATACATTTATTAAAGATGTTTGTGAAAACTTAAAAAATAACTTATCAGGTAAAGCTAGAAGAATTGCTGTATTACCAGAACATGTTAGATTTGAAGATGTAAGTAATAAAATATCTGATTTATCTAATGTACCAGTAGGTATTGAAAAAGATACCCTTCAAGTATCAACATTTGATTTTTATCGTAATCCAATTTCTTTAATATCTACACAAGATGCTTCCATAATTGATAAATTTGTAGCTTCTTTAGGAGAAGTTATTGGTAAAATACCTAATACTTATGTCTATATGTATGATTTTAATGATTATATAAGTGATAATAGTATATTTACTAATTATTATAATAGTAATGCTGATATGGCCTTTAATGTACTAGAAAGTACTTTAACAAATAATACTGGTAATTATGTATTTATAATATATGGTATAGATAATTTTAAAAATGGATTAAGTCTAGATAATCAAAATAAATTTACAGATATTTTAAATAATTTAAAAAATTATCCTAAAATTAGAGTTATTTTAATAGATGATGTTAATCGAATTAAAAATTATGAATATGAAGACTTTTATCGTAACAATGTTCAACCAACATTTGCAATTTGGCTAGGTTCTGGTGTAACTGATCAGTACATAGTAAAATGTTCAACTTACAATAAAGAAACACGTAGTCAAATTGAAATAGATTTTGGTTACAATATCTTTAGGGGTAATGCAAAACTAATTAAAGTATTAGATTTCTATTCAAAGGATGAATAGAAATCTTTTTAAAACTACAAAATTATGTTATTATATTAATAGTAATGGTAGGTGAATATATGGCAGCATATGAAAATTTTGAAGAAACTGGATATAAACGTGGTGATTATGGAAATGTATTAGAATATGCCGCTGATAGTGGCGATAATGTTGATTTTACAATTATTAATCAACCTGAATATATTAATGAAAATACGCAAATAATACTTTTATATAGTGGTGGAGGAGGTTATTCTGGTTGGGACTACAATGCTTTTTATGGCGATAATTATAATGGATTTAATTATGATCCTTACTTAGATAATAATGAAACTCCTGATAATGTATTAGTAATTGGTGCTAATATAAATAGTGATAGACCTTTGGAAGCTAGATACAATATAGAAATATTAGAAGGCCTTGAAAAAGAATTTGGAGTAAATCCTTTAAATACTCATTTAGTTGGTTTTTCTCGGGGATTTACTTCTGTAATAAATACTGCTGAAGCAATGAAAGAAAAATATCCTGATTGGAATGGAACAATTGCGGGAATTGATCCTGTTCAATATGATATTAATAATCCTTACAATTTTACAAATAATGATTTTTTCATTTACGGGAATGGCGATTTAGAAGGTGGACATACACTAAGTCATTATAAAGAATATTATGGAAGTATATTAAATATTACAGCATTAGAAAATGACTACATTAATAACAGTAATTTAGGTTATGATCATACATATATACTTCGAAGATTTTTAACTGATGGAGGTTTAAATTATATAGCGGGAGAAAGAACCAATTTTGATGAAATATATGGTTTACCTTCAAGAGAAAGAAGATATGATAGAGAAAGATATGAAAGAGAATTTGAGGCTATAAAAGCAAATATAGAAAATCAAAAAAGTATCTATGAAGAGATGTTAGAAAAAAATAAAAAAGCAATAATAGATAATGAAAGCTTAATAAGAAAAGTAGATAATGAATATTTAAGAGGGCAATTAGATATCATCAATAATAAAATAAAAGTGATAATGGAAACGTGTGATGAATCAGTAAAAATACCCGATTTTCCCAGTACAACAGATGCACTATATGTAGAGAAAGAAAAAATATTAAATATAATGCAAAATGTACAAAAAATAGGAGAATATGTAAGTTCAAAAATAATAAATGTGTCATTGCAATTTGAAGGAGCAATAAAAACAAATGAAGAAGAACAAGAAAAAGAAGTAGAAGAATTACCAACAGCAGAAACAGAAGTAATACCAACACCTGGAGTTATGTCAGGAGAAACAACAACCGAAAAACCAAGTACTGCAGCGAAAAAAGATCAACAAAAGACAGAAATAGAAGTAGGAGCATTTGTGGGAGGTATTGGAGGATATGCAGATAGAATTTTAGAACAAGAAAACAGAAAAATAGAAGAATATTTAAAAAACAATCCAAATATAGAAGGAAGAGAAGAATTTTTAAATGAACATCGAGAGATAATACCAAATAGACCAGTAATAGAACAAAAAGAAAAAGAAGAAACGCCAGAAGTTAAACCAGAAGTTACGCCAGAAGTAAGGCCAACCCCAACCCCAACACCTGAGCCAACACCGGAGCTAACCCCAACACCGACTCCAACACCGACTCCAACGCCAACACCTGAGCCAACACCAACAACAGGAGGAACAACGGAGGGAACAGAAAAAGTAGAAGAATATGATATAACAAATGATTTCCCAAAATCAGAAGATATTTACACAGATAAAAACAGGGTAGTATATGAAAGTGGAGAAGGATATAAAATAATAATCCATCATAAAGGAGAAGAAATAACAGGAATAGAACATTATTATGATATGGGAAGTGAAGAGAAAGTAGATGCCGAACTAGATAAATTATTATATAAATATGGAAATGAAGAATATACAGATATGTTATATAGAAGTGGGCAATATATTAAAATGGTATATAAAGAAGAGGCATATGAAGGAATGACTTTAGAAAAAATACAAGAACAATTTAATAACTTAGAATTAATTGAAAAAAATAATTAATAGAATAAAAAACGGAGAAAAAATATGAGTGCATTAAATAATGATATTTTATCAAATAAAGTATTTAATTTAGATGGAGAACCAATTGATGTAAATACTCTTGACTTAAACTCAACTCCTGGTTTAAAAGAACTTATGGAAAGAATTGCATCTGAAGATTTAGAAAATTATAAATTTGTTGAAACAGACGGAAATATATTTTTTGTAAGAGAAGGTACTCAATCTGGATTTGTATATATTCAAGGTGATGGAAGATGGGAAGAAATACTAAATACTAAATATTCTAATAGATATGATGCTTTTGTTAATAGTGTAAAGGAAGCAAATCCAGATGATCTAATAATATATTCTTTAAAGTTGCCTAGATCTAACGAAATTAAATCGGGCAGTGCTGATTGTGAAACTGTAAATGCCGTATTAAATAATTATAAAACTAATTTCTTAGTTGTAGATGGATTTAGTAAAGGTGGTTCAGGAGCATTAAAAACAGCAGCTGAATGGAATATGAATAATCCAGGTGCAAAAAGTTTAGTAATTATGACTGCTGGTTCCATTGATGATACAGTAACTGATGAGGATTTAAGAAATTTAGAAGGATCTGCTATTTTGGTTTGTTATGATGACAATAGTGATTTAGATAAAATGCCAATTTATTATAAAGAATGGGCCGAAAAATATGATATAGAAATATATGCGATGAAGAATCCCGATGGTGGTCATTCAACATGGGTAGATGAAACGTTTGGAAATGGGATAGTAAATTTTTCACTGGGAACTAAAGATTTTAGTTCAACAACTCTACTTGATAAAAATACTAATTTTATATTTCAAAAATATATTAGAGACGAAGAAGGTAATGCAGTTTTAACTGACATCTCATATGAAGATTTTGTTAATTATATAAAATATATGAATGAAAATTATGGATATTATTACGACAGAGAAAGATATGAAAGAGAATTTGAGGCTATAAAAGCAAATATAGAAAATCAAAAAAGTATCTATGAAGAGATGTTAGAAAAAAATAAAAAAGCAATAATAGATAATGAAAGCTTAATAAGAAAAGTAGATAATGAATATTTAAGAGGGCAATTAGATATCATCAATAATAAAATAAAAGTGATAATGGAAACGTGTGATGAATCAGTAAAAATACCCGATTTTCCCAGTACAACAGATGCACTATATGTAGAGAAAGAAAAAATATTAAATATAATGCAAAATGTACAAAAAATAGGAGAATATGTAAGTTCAAAAATAATAAATGTGTCATTGCAATTTGAAGGAGCAATAAAAACAAATGAAGAAGAACAAGAAAAAGAAGTAGAAGAATTACCAACAGCAGAAACAGAAGTAATACCAACACCTGGAGTTATGTCAGGAGAAACAACAACCGAAAAACCAAGTACTGCAGCGAAAAAAGATCAACAAAAGACAGAAATAGAAGTAGGAGCATTTGTGGGAGGTATTGGAGGATATGCAGATAGAATTTTAGAACAAGAAAACAGAAAAATAGAAGAATATTTAAAAAACAATCCAAATATAGAAGGAAGAGAAGAATTTTTAAATGAACATCGAGAGATAATACCAAATAGACCAGTAATAGAACAAAAAGAAAAAGAAGAAACGCCAGAAGTTAAACCAGAAGTTACGCCAGAAGTAAGGCCAACCCCAACCCCAACACCTGAGCCAACACCGGAGCTAACCCCAACACCGACTCCAACACCGACTCCAACGCCAACACCTGAGCCAACACCAACAACAGGAGGAACAACGGAGGGAACAGAAAAAGTAGAAGAATATGATATAACAAATGATTTCCCAAAATCAGAAGATATTTACACAGATAAAAACAGGGTAGTATATGAAAGTGGAGAAGGATATAAAATAATAATCCATCATAAAGGAGAAGAAATAACAGGAATAGAACATTATTATGATATGGGAAGTGAAGAGAAAGTAGATGCCGAACTAGATAAATTATTATATAAATATGGAAATGAAGAATATACAGATATGTTATATAGAAGTGGACAATATATTAAAATGGTATATAAAGAAGAGGCATATGAAGGAATGACATTAGAAAAAATAGAAGAACAATTTAATAACTTAGAATTAATTGAAAGGAGTAATTAAAAAATGCTATTAGTTAAAGATGATGTAAATAATATGAATATATTTGTTAATAATAATATATATATATTTGAAGTTCAATTAAATGATTTAAAACATTCATTAGAAAATTTTGCAAACAATTCAAGTGATGCATTAAAAGGTGCTGAATGGCAAGAGCTATTTAGTCAAATTAATGAAAATTTAACTAGTTTATCAAGTTTTATTTCATATTTATCTAATTTTAATGAAAATATAAAAACGTCTAATCAAATTTTTATTAATTATATTGATGCGGTACCAGCTGGTTATTCTGAATATACAGGAGATGTTGAAAAAATAAATGATGATAATTTAGCGATATTAGATAATTATATAATTAATCTAACTGGGGCAATATCAGAATTAGAAAATCAAATAGCAAACGCAAAAACAACCACATATAATGAAGAAACTGAAGAATATGAAACGATACCTGATTATGCTGCTATAGAACGATATAATGCTAATATTGCTAAATATAATAGTGATATAGAAAAATTTAAAGAATGGATAAGATATTTAGAAGAATTAGAACCTACAAACAATAATGTAAAAAAAGCTGTTAATGCACTAGGAGACGTTAACTTTAATTATTTAGGGGAATAACTATGATTGAAAAAAAAGCAGATAACAAAGAAATACTTCAAGATAAAGTAAAACAAATAGATAAAAGTATTAATAATATTGAAAATCAAAAAAAGCAGTTAAATAATATTAAAGATTCATTTATGGAGATAAATCAAACGTCTAATAAAATAATTGAATTATTATCTCTTTCTATTAAAGGAAGAAAGATAAATGCTAGATTTAATGATATGTCATTAGAAAATTCAAAAAGAATGAAAAATATGACTGCCAAATTTGATGATGATTTAAAAATATTAAAAAAGTATATAAATGAACTAGAAAGTAAAAAAAATAAAATTCAAAAAGAAATTTATAAAATTGAAAATGATGAAAGAAAAAAACGTAAAAATATGTAAATCAGAATTTACAAACAATTTTTTATTTGATATACTGAAAGAGTAGAGAGTGATTATAGATGAATTTTAGAGTTTATGTAACATTAGAAATTCCCATATTAGATAAAGAATATGAATTACTTTTACCAATTGATTTGCGAATTCATAATATTATAACTCTTTTGGTAAGGAATATTCCAGGGTTAACACAAAATTATTATAGCAATAATTTACCAAATATTTATAATAAGTCTAATGGGGAAAGATATGATGTTAATGTGATTATTAAAGATTCAAATATAAAAACTGGAACGAGATTATTATTAGTGTAAAGGAGGAATTTTATGTCAGTTTTCTATGCAAATCCAGCAGAATTAAGAGCTAAAGGAGCCCAAATGGTTGAACATGCTCAAGCATTTGCAGATAATGTTAAAAAAATTTATGCTACAATTGACGAAATGGTTCATAGTAACTATACTTCACCAGATGCAATAGCACTTGCTAATGAAATTGAAAAACACCATAACGATATGAATCATATGGCTCAAATTATTGCGGAATATGGAGATTTTTTAAGTAATTTTGGTAGTTCAGTAATAAAAAATCAAGCTGATAATATTGCTAATATAAAAATTCAAGGTTAAAGGAGGATAATAAATGAATAACGGAACAACAAGAATTACATATGAAAGAGTAAAACAAGATGCTAATACAATTAATGATTGTAAAAAAACAATGCAAGCAATTTTTGATGATGTAAAAACAACTATGAATCAAGCGACTGATCCTAATTCTACAGAAGGTAAAGTAGCTGAAGCTATGAAAGGAAGATTTAATCAATTAGAAAGTAGATTTCAATCATATACTTCAAGAATTGAACAATTATATACTTTAATTTTAGCTAATGCTGAAGCAACTGAAGCAACAGAACAAAGACAAGAAGCTCAAGCAGAGAATTTATCAAATTAATTATTACTTTGTAAAAATTGATTTTATAATAAAAATGACAGGTTAATTTAACTTGTCATTTTCTTTTTGTGGGCTATTTATATTTGGTTCACTTCCCTTTAAATAATAGTACATAATGGCTCTACTAGAATCATTAGTTAATTCGCCAGTTACCGCATCTAAGATGATTCCTACCACATCATTTGGTGTTTTATACCAATTATCTTTAATCTCTTTTTGAATTTCTTCCATAGTATCGGCCCAAATATTTTTACCAACAGCACTATAACCTTTTGTAAATTCTTTATTATTATCATAACCTAACCACACTAACATTAAATCATCTTGATTGTAGCCCACAGTCCAGTAATCGGTAGCCGTAGTTCCGGTTTTAATTGCATATTTCCGACTTAATTTACTGGCAATAGTTGCAGCCGTCGCTGTAGTATAATCTTTAAATGCGGAAGATGAAGTATTAGAAAGAAGTTCATTTAAAATATATACATAATTAGGGTTTAATACTAAACTCTTTTTTTCTTCTTTATTATAAATTACATTTCCATCAGGATCTTCAATTTTTCTAATTAAATATAAATCTTTTTTATAACCCCCACTAGCAAGAGTAGCATAACCAGTGGCATAATCAATTATATTTATTTCACCAGTACCTAATGCAAGAGAAGGTACCCCAATTAATTCTTCTTTAATTCCCACTTTTTTCGCTGTATCAACTAAAGCATCTACACCTAAAAACAAATTAGTTTTAACAGCGTAGATATTATCGGAGAACGCTATCGCCGCGGCCATGGTTATTTCTTTATTGGCATATTTATTATTAAAATTAGTCGGGGAATAGGTTTCTTTATTGTTAATATTAAAAACGGTATATTCACTGGTAAATTTAGAAGAAGACACCAAGTTATTTTCTAAGGCTGTATAGTAAAGAAAAGGTTTCATAGTAGACCCTACTTGTCTTTTAGATTCCGTTGCCCGATTATATTGACTAACACCATAATCAAGACCACCTGTTAAAGCCTCAATTTTGCCCGTATCGGGGTCCACTATGACACTGGCAACCTGAATATCATCGCCATCTTCAATATTATTTAAAATATTTTTTTCTAAACTAGTTTGTTTAGCCATATCTAAATTGGTATAAATATGTAAGCCACCAGTTTCTAAAATGCTCTTACTTATACCTAAATCTTCTAATTCTTTATAAACAGCATCTTGATAATACATTAACATTTGTAAATTATTATCATTAGTTTTCCCATAAACTGTTACACTATTGAAATCTAAATTATTGTAAGTCTCTTCATCAATTGCTCCGTTATTTAACATCGTTTTGGCCACAATATTTGCTCTATTTAAAGTAGCATCTAGATTAGATACCGGATTATATTTATTCGGACTTTTTGGAATACCCGCTAGAATTATAGCTTCTTCTAAAGTTAAATCACTAATATCTTTATTAAAATAATATAAAGATGCATTACTTACCCCATAATTTCCATTACCATAGTTAATCGTATTAAGATAAGCCTCTAAAATATCATCTTTACTGTACTGAAGTTCCGCAATAACGGTTAAAAAAGCTTCTTCAATCTTTCTTTTCCAAGTCTTCCCAAAATCTAAATATAAATTTTTAACTAATTGTTGGGTAATTGTTGAACCTCCTTGCACAATATGACCAGATTGAATATTTGTAAGCATGGCTTTCGCAATTCTCGGGATATCAAACCCATGATGTTTATAAAATTTCTTATCTTCAATAGATATTACCGCATTAATTAATTTTTCATCAATCTTATCAATACTTACCCAAGAAGATGTACTACTTCCTTGATAAACTAACTCATCTTTATTATCATATAAATAATAAGTACCATTATTAGTAATATTTAATTTTGGGGTAATCATCGCATAAATATTAATACCTATATAGCAAACAATAAAGGATAAAAAGGCAAATAAAAAGATTTTTCCTACTAGTTTCAAAGCCCGCAAATTGCATCACCTAAGATTATTATGTAAAAAAATTGAAAAAATATGTTGAAATTATAGAAGTGTTATGTTATATTTTTAAAGACAAATGAGGTGGATGTATTAAAAAGAAAATAAATTGGTGTTTAAAAAATAATAAAGAGGATATTATAAAATACGAAAATGTATTGTGTGAGATAAATAATTATGTAATTACTTTTAAAGAAAAAGATGCAACAAATATAATTGATTTAAATAACAAAGTATATACAAGAGAGAATAATGATTATCTTATGGAAGTAAATGTTAAGACTAAATTATTTAAAATTACTTTAAAAGAAAAGAATAATAATTTTAGTGCAAAATTAACCAAATGTTCCTTAACAAAAAAAGATAAAATTATTCTTAAATATCAACTAGATGATGAAGAAAAAGAAATTATAATACAAATATTATAGTAATTATGTTAGAGTATTGCATATAATGTGAAAGATGAGGAGAATTAGTATGAATTTAAAAGATATACCAAAAGAAGAATTGCAAAGTATGGGTTATGATGAAATTGCCTATTTAATATTAGAAAAAAATGGCAAGAAAATGAAATTATTAGATTTATTTAAAAGTGTAAGTAAAGCTTTAGATTTAGATGAAGAAGCAGTTATGGACCATATTACCGACTTCTTTGAATTATTATCTATTAATAAAAAATTTGTTTTATTAGAAAATGGTTATTGGGATTTAGCTATTAAACATAAACAAGAAATTATTGTCGAAGATGATGAAGAAGAGACATCCAGTGAAGAATTAGAAAATGATGAAGAAGATATGGAAGATGTTGATACTGAAGAAGATGATGAAGATATTTTCTATGATAATGATTTAGACAATGATGATGACGATGATGATGATTTAAAAGATTTAGTCATTATTGATGAAGAAGAGGAAATTAATTAGGTAGATATATTATCATATCTTAAAAATAAAACATATATTATATATAAAGTGTGAAGCAGTAATGTTTCACTTTTTGTAACTTGGGAGTGATTATTTATGCGTAAATTAATGAGTAATGTAGGTGTAAGAGTTTCAATAATAACAGTTGTTATTAATTTCTTTTTGTTTGTATTTAAACTTGTCTGTGGTCTTATTTCTCATAGTAATGCGATGGTTTCTGATGCTGTTCATTCTTTATCCGATGTTATTACTACCATTGCGGTTATTTTTGGTTTAGTTTTAGCAGGACAAGAAGCCGATAGTAAGCATCCTTATGGGCATGAGAAAATTGAATCAGCTTTTGCCGTAGTTTTATCTTTCTTTTTACTAGTTACTGGTATTGGTATTGGTTATGTTGGAGTCGAAAATATTATTAAAGGTCTTGAAAATAATTTAGTTATCCCGGGTGGTCTTGCTTTACTGGCAGCCATTGTTTCTATAGTAGTAAAAGAAATTATGTTTCACTATACAATGCAAACAGCCAAAAAGATTTCATCATCCTCTATGGAAGCCGATGCTTGGCACCATCGGAGTGATGCTTTATCTAGTATAGGAGCCTTCATTGGTATTTTCGCCTCTCGCCTAGGTTTTCCTATATTAGATCCTATTTGTAGTCTTTTAATCTGTATATTAATTATTAAAACGGCAATTGAAATATTTATAAATGCCGTAAAGGAACTAGTAGATACCGCTTGTGATGACAGTGTTAATGATGAAATTATTAAAACAATTATGGAAATTCAAAAGAATATTGATATTAATGAATTCAAATCAAGAATGTTTGGGAGCAGAATTTATATCGATATGGAAATTGCTTTAGATGGGAAAATAACTTTAAATAACGCGAATAAAATTGTTAATAAGATTCATGATAAAATTGAACAAAAATATGATTTAATTAAGCATTGTAATATACGTGTTGTCCCAAAGAAATAAGGCTCTTTTATTGCAGTAATTAATTTTAAATGATATAATCTTGGAAGAAACAGGTGATTAAAAATGTTTGAAAGATTAGATAATATTTTACAAAAATATGAAGAATTAAAAATTGAACTTACTAAGCCCGAAGTATTAAATGACTATAATAAATTAAAAACTTTATCTAAAGAACAAAGCGATTTAGAAGAAATAGTAAATAAATATAATGAATATAAAGAAACTGAAAAGGCTTTAGAAGATGATAAAAGTCTTTTAGATGACCCGGAATTTAAAGAAATGGCCGAAAGTGAAATAGAAACCCTAAGTGCTAAATTAGAAAATATTCGTAAAGAATTAGAAGTTTTATTAGTTCCTAAAGATGAAAATGATGGTAAGAATGTCATTATGGAAATAAGAGGAGCCGCTGGTGGTGATGAAGCCAATATTTTTGCGGGTGATTTATTTAGAATGTATTCTTATTATGCCGAAGAAAATGGTTGGAAAATTGAAGTGTTGAACGCTATTGAAGGTACCTCTGGCGGATTTTCTCAAATAGAATGTATGATAAAAGGTAATAATGTTTATTCTAAATTGAAATATGAAAGTGGTTCGCATCGTGTTCAAAGAGTACCAGTTACGGAAACCCAAGGTAGAGTTCATACATCAACGGCGACGGTTTTAGTAATGCCAGAAGTTGAAGATGCCGAAATTGAAATAAAAGAAAGTGATTTAAAAATTGATGTTTTCCATTCTAGTGGTGCCGGTGGTCAATCAGTTAATACTTCGAATTCAGCAGTAAGAATTACTCATATTCCAACCGGTGTCGTTGTCGGATGCCAAACTGAAAGAAGTCAACTTAAAAATAAAGAAAATGCCATGCGTTTACTTAGAATTAAACTACATGATGATATGAAACAAAAACAAGAACAAGAACTTGGTGCCGAAAGAAAAAATAAAATTGGTACGGGAGATCGTTCGGAAAAAATAAGAACTTATAATTATCCTCAAAATAGAGTTACGGATCATCGGATTAATTTCTCTGTTATGGAACTTGACCGGGTAATGGATGGTCATTTAGATCCAATTATTGAAGCCTTAATAACTGAGGATATGCGCCTTAAACTAGCTGGTGAAAATTTTGAAGTATAATTATTCAGATTTAGTTTGTCTTAATTGTGGTAATATCGTAACTATTCAAAGAAAAGTTGGTAATGCAAGACCAGTTGGGCATATCAAAGATTTATATTGTTATAAATGTCTAGAAGTTACTAAGCATTACGAAGTAAGAGATGTCTCAAACTTTTTATATAATTATAATGTTAATAAGGAAGAAGAAGTTAATGTTTGTAAATTAATTTTAGGAAGAAGAAAAAATGACTGATGAAGAATTAATTCAAAAATATGTTAGTAAAGATAAACAAAGTGAAGCTTTAAAGAAATTACATGATGGTTATCCCGTGCAATATATTATTGGTAATGTGGAATTTTATAATACCATTATTAATGTCAATGAAAATGTTTTAATACCTCGGTTTGAAACAGAATATTTAGTAGAAAAAACTCTAAATTATTTAAAAAAAATAAATATTAATAATCCTAGTATTTTAGAAATAGGTACCGGCAGTGGTTGTATAAGTATTGCTATGTCTAAGAATATTTCTTGTAAAATTGATGCCATTGATATTAGTAAAAAAGCCCTAGAGGTTGCCAAAGAAAATGCTAAGTTAAATAATGTTAAAATTAATTTTATAGAATGTGATATAAATAAATATGAAAGTAATAAAAAATATGATTTAATTATTAGTAATCCGCCATATGTACCTTTTAATGATAAAGTAGATGAAAAAACTAAATATGAACCGCAAAATGCTATTTTTGCAGAAGAAAAAGGTATTTACTTTTATCGTATTATATTAGAAAAATTAAAGAATAATTTAAAAGATAATTATTTAATTGCATTTGAAATTGGTGATAATGAAGGTAAATTAATAAAAGAGTTAGTTCAAAAAAAATTAAAAAATACTTATTTTAAATTAGAATATGATTACAACAATTTTGAAAGATATGTATTTATAAGCAATAAAGAATTAGATTAAAAAAAGTATTAGTCGATGATTAGATTAATACTTTTTATTTGTTATTATTTTTTTCTTCTTTTTCTCTTTCTTCAATATATTTTTTAATAATATAATTAATTTCTCCGTTAATACTTCTTTCTTCTTCTAAAGCAATCTTTTTTAATTTTTGATATAGTTCTAATGCTAATCTTAAAGATAAATTCATAAATACCTCCTATACCATAATTGTATCATTTTGGTATTGTTATAATAGTTTTATTATGGTATTATTATGATAGATACCATAATAGTATCAAAACGGAGTGATGATAATGAAACGAAAATATTATATGTTGATAATATTATTTGTTGTAGGAATTGCTATTGGTTCATTTGTGATTTTAAACAATAAAAAGTTAGAATATAAAGAACTACCTAGGGTAAAATTAAAAAAACAAAATAAACCTAAGCAATTTGCTTTATTGTTAGAACAAACCAAGGGTAAAGGAGACTATAAAGAAAGTAAATCAAATGATTTACCTTTAGGAGGTTACAAATTTAACGAAGAAAAAAGTGGTTGTACTGATGTAAATGGCAAAAAGGTGGAAGATGTATTAAGTTATGATTATGATACTTATACAGTGATATTAGATACAAGTAAGACTTTATATTGTTATTTATATTATGATAAAGATAATGTTATAAATTATTTAAGAAGTACTGATACTGAAAAACATTTAAGCCAAGAATTAGTAGGAGGTATGTATCGCTATCAAGGGTTATATACAGATGATGTTAGAAACTATATTTGTTTAGGAGAATATTGTTGCAATACAGAAAGTTGTTCAGAGGATGATAATGATAGTATGTATCGTATTATTGGTGTGACTGAAGATGGAGAGTTAAAAGTTATAAAAAAAACATCTTTAACAAATCTTCTATGGTGGAGTCATAGTAAAACCACAGATATTAAATGGCCTCAAAGTTTGATATATCAAAAGTTAAATGGTAAAAGCGATAACTCAACAGAGCCAAATTTAACTGATTCAAATTCTTATTATTATAACTTAAGTGAAAATATAAAGAATTTAATTGTAACTGATCACACTTGGTTATATGGAAATACATCAAGTTATGGTAACTATAACGGAAATACGATGTATGATATAGAAAGTGGAAGCATTGAAACCACATTTTATAATAAAGAAGATAGTGATGGTAATCCAACAGGAAAAGGAGAATGGTACGAAAAAATAGAAGCACCAATTGGGTTAATGTATTTACATGATTATTTATATGCTTATAAAACAAATGAAGAAGATTCTGGAAATCCTGCAAATCAAGAAAATGCCAAAAAAGGGTGGATAAATATAAGTAATAATCAAAATTCAACAACTTTAAATGAATGGTTAATAAGCGGTTATGGTTATCTTTTTAGACTTGAAGATTATTCGGCATGGTATATTGATCGTACTACTGGTGGATTATATCAAATGCTTTTATGGTATCAAGCTTTGGCACGTCCTGTCTTTTATCTTACATCAGATATTGAATTATCTGGTATTGGTACTAAAGAAAATCCATTTATGATTAATTAATTTTGTATAGAGAAAGTTAATAATGTTAAAAAATTATTGGCTTTTTTTAATGTATTTTATAATTACTCTAGATATTTATATTATTATGTGTAAAAATTAATTTAAGAATATAATTAATTAAAAAAAATGAAACTTTTTAATAATTTTTTGGGATTATATAGTGTAGGTGATATAAATGACTAGTCAGGAAAGCCTAGATAAGTTTAATAAAGTATATGATGATACTTACTATGATATTTTAAATTATATTATTATTAAATGTCATAATGTTAATGATGCGAATGATATACTGCAAGAAACATATTTAGAATTTTGGAAGAAAATAAATAATTTAGATATTGATGAAAGTAAGATTAAAAGTTATTTAATTGGTATTGCTCTTAATAAAATAAAAAAACATTATACTTTAATTGCAAGATTAAAAGAATTATCAATTTTTAATAAAACTGTTGATAACTTAGAATTAGTGGATAACATTAAAGATACAATTGATATTGAAAAATATGTTATAAAAAAAGAAGATTTTAGTATAATGTGGAATTACTTAAAACAAGAAAAGAATCAAAATATTCCAAAGATATTTTATCTATATTATGAACAAGATATGACCATTAAAGAAATAGCTAAGTCTTTAAATGTAAGTGAATCATATATTAAAAATTCTGTTTATAGAACTTTAAAAAAATTAAACTTAAAAATGAAAGAGGAGGATGACAAAAATGTCAAATAAGAAAGAATTTAAAAAAATAATGGAAAGAGATTTTAATAAAGAGAAAAATTATAATGCCATAATAAATAAAATGGAAGGTAGTAATAAAGTAAAAGGAATATTTAAAATAAGATATGCTTATATTGGACTAATATTAATTGTAATATCTGTAATTGGAGTAAGTGCAGGAACTGCAATCAATAATTATTGGAATGCTACTAAAAATTTTGAAGTAGAACAAGATGATAAAGGATTACACATTGAATTTAATGATCGGATAAATACTGATTATGACTGTAATTTATTTGGTGAAAATAATTATTATACTTTAAATGAAATAGAAGATAAATTACAATTAAAATTTTTAAAAAATAAATTATATGACAAATATTTTGATAGTGATCTTTATAAGTTATCTGACTATGAAATTAGTAATAATAAAATTGCTCAAGCCCATTTTGATTTAGTAAATAGTGATAAAAGTTTAAGAAATATGGCTAAAAATTGGTATGGAATTAGTATTAGAACTAATTACACTGATGATAAATATACTGGAGATTTTTTTGGCGATAGAGAAGGATATGAAGAATATTATATTAAAAATTTAAATACAGTAGCATTTATTAGAAAGCATACAACTATAAAAGGAGGTTTACCAGTTCGAGTAATATTCTCTTATAATAATGTTATTTATAGTATTCGTTTTGAAATTGTGTGGCCAGATGATTGCTATGAAGTTAAAAGTTATTCAGACCCTAATTATGTACCAATGTATGAAAAAGATTTATATGAATTTTTAGATTCTTTTACAACTGAATAGTAAAAAGTAACATTTGTTACCAAGAGTAATTTTAAGCATATTAGACATTTTATTTTCATAAAATTTAGTGGTGATATTTTTGGAAATTAATAAAGGGGATTTTGTAACTAGAAAAAGTTATAATAATGATACAGTTTTTAAAGTTATTAATATTCAAGATGGTATCTATTATTTAAAAGGGGCCGAAGTACGTTTATATGCCGATAGTGATTTAAAAGACTTAGTTAAATGTGCGAAACCAGAAGAAGAACAATTTGCTTTTAAAGAAATAGATAAAATGGGAGAAAGAGCAAGTAAAAAAATTGAAAAAGATGACTATTTCTATCTTCCGGGTAAGATATTACATATTGATGGTGATTCGGAATATTTAGAAAAATGTTTAAAATATTATAAATATGCGGGAGTATATGCGGTAGGTAAAAAAATTAAAGAAGAAGATATGTATGAACAAGTGGGTTTACTTTTAAAAGAATATAAACCGGATATTGTTATCTTTACAGGCCATGATGCTTATTATAAGAAAAAAGGTAGTATGAAAGATAATGATAATTATAAAAATACGAAAAATTTTATTAAAGCGGTGAAAGCAGCCAGGAATTATGAAAAAAGTCACGAAAAATTAGTTATTATTGCCGGTGCTTGTCAAAGTAATTATGAAGAATTAATAAAAGCCGGTGCTAATTATGCCTCAAGTCCTAAAAGGGTAAACATTCATGCTCTAGATCCCGCGATTATTGCCGTTACTATTGCTCTTACGGAAAGGAACAAAGAAATAGACTTAAAAGAAACTTTAGAACTTACCAAATATGGCAAAGATGGTATGGGTGGCATTATGGGTAATGGCCTAATGTATGTGGGGTATCCGAGATAATGAATTTAGATATTATAAGAGATAAGATTGAACATAACTTAAATAAAAAAGTTATTGTTACAGTCTATGGTATGCGAAATAAAATAAATCATTATGAAGGCGTATTATATAAAACTTATCCCAATATTTTTAGTATTATAAGTGATGGTGTTGAAAAAAGTTTTTCCTATAATGATTATATAACTGGCGATATTAAAATAAAATTTATCTAAAATAGTTGAAAAATTTTCATTATTGATATAAAATTAAATTAGGTTGTGATATTCAATAGTAAGGAGTGATAGTAATGGAAATTACAAAAGTTCGAGTTCACAAAGTTGAAAAAGAAGGATCTAGACTTAAAGGTTACGCTACAGTAACTATCGATGATTGCTTTGTTATAAGCAACATTAGAATTATAGAAGGAGAAAACAGATTATTTTGCGCTATGCCTAGTCGTAAAGTAAATGATGATAAATTTGAAGATATCGTTCATCCAACTAATGCAGAAACAAGAGAAATGTTTGAAACTGCTATTTTGAACGAATACAAAAATCCAACTGAAGAAAACTAATATTAATTAGTCAATAAGAAATAGATTGAGGTCTATTTCTTTTTCTTTTGGCATACTATTTTCTAGGAGGACTTTATGGAAAGTGTAATGGATATAAATAATTATGGTAGTCATGAAGTTAAAGTTACTGATAGAAGTATGATTAATTTAAGTGGTATTAATAAGATAACAAGTTTTGATGATCAAGAATTTTTAATGGAATCTAATATGGGGATTATTTTACTTAAAGGAGAAAAATTAGAAATTGTTAAATTAGATACGCACGATGGTAATGTTAAAATTAAAGG
>CANQHT010000003.1 GCA_947623705.1 uncultured Bacilli bacterium | reverse complement strand
TTGAAAATATCCTTAGTTGTTTCAACATTGTCAACTATTGAATAAGGATAATATGTTCCGTTTTCATTTTTTAAGCCTTTCAAATGATAATAATACCAAGTTCCTATTATAATACCTATTACCATTAAAAATGTTAAAAACTTTTTTATTTTTCTTCCAACATTAACATTAATCTGAAATGAATTATTATAACTTGGTCCTAAACGATCTTTATCGGTAAATTTTTTACCGCATTCATTACAACTATAAGCCTCTTCTTCATATATTATATTATTTTTATTTATTCTCTTAATTTCATAATCAACATTATTTGATCCACATTTTATACACTTAATATTTGAATGATAAATTTTGTTTGTTGCATTATCTGAAACATCTTCTCCACAAAAGGGACATTTATTATCCTGTATATTTATTTCATGGCCACAATACACACAATGTTTCATATTACTCATCATCCTCATCTATTTTAACTAATACATCTCTCGGCTTAGAACCATTTTGAGGTCCGACTATTCCTTTTTTTTCAAGTAGATCAATCATATCTGCTGCACGTTTAAATCCAAAACGAAATCTTCTTTGTAAAAGTGAGGCACTTATTTTACCAGTAGAAACTGCAAATTTAACTACTTCATCATACATTGGATCATCATAATCTGTTGTTATTTCACTTGATTTGCTCTTTTGATTACTTTGAATAAAATCAATCGAATAATCAGAGTGCTGTTCAGACATACAATGATTAACTATTTTAGTAATATCACCATCTGAAATATATGGTACTTGAACTTTAATTATTTTATTATTCATTCTAGAAGTATATAGTGCCATTCCAAAACCGCTTAATTTTTCAGCCCCTTTTTGATCAAGAATAATTTGTGAATCTTGTGCACTTGCAACTCTAAAACTTAATCTTGCTGGAAAATTCGATTTAGATACTGTAGGAATAACTTTAGCTGAAGGATGATTGGCAGAAACAATTACATAAACATTAACATTCCAACCATTTGAAGTAATATATTCTATAGAATTATTAATTTCATTTATTGAATTTAAAATGTTAAAATCATCAATTATAACTATTATGCTCGGCATTTTTAAATCATTCTCTAATTTATTGTTTAATAAATAAATATTCTTTACATTCTCTTTTCTTAATTTTTCAATTCTATTATTGATCTCAATACATACGCTTTGTAAAGCAATATTAAGTTTCTTAGAATCTGTAATTACAGGACATAATAAATGAGAAATACCATTATATATCGTATAATCAACTATTTTTGAATCATAAATTATGAGTTTTACTTCAGAAGGTTTTTTTGTCAAAAGAAGACTCGCTATAATAGTATTAATATAAGATGTCTTTCCAGACATTATAGTTCCACCAATCAACATATTAGGCATACTACCAATATCTTCTAAAATTACATCTTTTTGATTTAATCCTATTGGTATGTATATTTTTTTATCATTTTTCATTTTTTCAATAAATGGTACGACGCTTTGGGATTCTTCATCACTTAATATACTAATTTTAGGTAATTTATAATTTTTATATGAAATTGGTTTTGATGTATTACTCTCAGTTTCTTCCTGTGTCTTGGAATTAACATTCTTTGATGGTTGTGATATCTCGGTTATAATAACTTTTTCATCTTTTTTAGTTTGCTCACTTTTCTTATCTTGTGGCAAATCTTTTAGTAACCCTTTTGATTTTGCTAATATTTTATTAAACTGATTTCCAAATAAAATTAAATTACTTTCTATATCATCAGATAATTTACTATTTGAGAATTCTACAATAGTATTAATACCATTAGGAGATTTTATTGTTAGTTCACCATATTCACAAATTGGGAATCTTTTATTTCCTGAAAATCTTAAATCTCTACTACCATCTTGATTTGCATACCTCCAAGTATAATCAACTATTTCTGCATCCCTATAAATTCTTTCTGATTCTACAAATTTTGCATTTTTAATACCAAAATACATATCATTATAAGCACATCCAAATGCTTTTCCAAATGGTCTAAATATTAAAACCCTATCAGGTGTAAAAAACATTTTTTGATTTTTTAAACTCAAGCCATAAACATTAATATTAGTTTTTAAAAACCAAGGCATTTTAGATATTATATAAGCTGCATTTCGACTTATGCTATTACTAGCTCCTGCATTATATTTTGTATTATAAACTTTTGTAGATGAATTGATTTGCCATATTTTCTTTGATTTTGAAAGTATTATTAGCACTTCTTTTAATGAGTTATACATTTTTCTACTTTCTTCATCAAATTCATAGTACAATCCTATTTTGTTTGAATGAGATATTATTATTTTTACAATAATACCAGCTATAAATGACAATATAAATATAGGATGTACAAATATCAATAAAGTCATAAACAGCAAGAAATTTGATAGTCTATTAAGTAATAGTGCTTTATTTATCTTTTTTAATATTGGATCATTTTTCTTTAACTCTTCAATTGGAATATTTTTAAAATTTTCCGTTTCGCCAACTACTAAATTTGATTGTTCGTCATAATGCGGATTATTATTGCCTTTGTTTTTGTTTCCTTGTTGTTCAACATATGATATTCCTGTCCCAGGTAAAGAATATGTTTGTCTAGTTCCTCCATTGGCTAATTTCGTAGTCTTATAACCTGGGAATCCCCAACTATATCCTATTCCGCTTTTACTTAAATTAATTCTAAATCCAAATCCTAAATTAATGCTTTTTCTTAATCTCCATCCCATATAATATACCACCTTATCATACTACTACTCTAAATTTTAATAAATAAAATTAGTTTTATATGCATTTTTAAAATTATCTATTTACCATTATATCATTATTTTATTCCATTTTGTTCCAATTTTTCTTTTATATCGAATATTATTTTTGTTTGTGCTGGAGACATTCCCATTACCAATCCATTACAATATTTAATTGCATAATCAATAAATTCTATATCTCTATCATTCAGTATTTTTTGCTCAATGCCCAATTGTTTTACTCTATTCCAATAGTCAATGCCTAATTGAAATATTTCAACTTCTTGCATAATTGAATTATTTAATTTTTCATCTTTCTTTGCACCAACTGCTTCTATTTTCTTTTCTTCTTTTGAAATTAATGAATCTAATGTGTCTGAAGATAAAGTATAATTCTTATCTTTTATTGCTAACCAGCAATCTTTTCTTTTAGTATATTCACCTATATTATTAAACGTACGATTTGGATCGTTGAATGCATCAAAACATAATTTAGAAATATTAGCAATTTCATCAATAAGATATTGAGGAGCACTTTGCTTATCCCATATTGTTTTATAATCTAGTTCACTATCGCCATTTTTCTTTACTTCATATATTAATTTTGCTAAAGTATATGTAACTAATTGGGCTCTATATGCTTTATTTTCAATATACCATTCTTGCTCAGAAATAACTCTTTCTATAGTTTTAAATAGTATTGCTTTTGCTATAAGTTCCTTATAAAACAATTCATTAAACATTAGTTTATCTTTATTCCATTGAGATTCCAAATCTGCTTGAAAATCTATTAGGTTTAATTGTGCACCACGTGAAACAGTATATGGTTTCATAGCTGTAGAATTCAAATACTTAGCCAAATCGGTTTTAGTGAATTTTTGATTTTTAGGATTTAATTTTGTATATTTTTCTCTTTCTGATTTAGACATGCTCATTTTAGGCTGGTCATATTGACCTCTTGCTCTTTCAAAAAACCACAATGTTTGATAAGGTTGATTTTTTACAGGTGGGGCATATGTTTTTCTAGAAAATTCCTCCATCTTAACATAAAATGGATGATTAGAATTAAGATCGGCTGCAGTAACTTTATTTTGACTATTAGCAAATTTAGAAATATTATGCACAAATTCTGGATCATCTTCTTTGACAATTGTCAACTTCATTTGAACATAAATATTATCTAACGAAGCTTTATCTTTAATATCCGCTGATGCTAAAGATGCTGTAGTTTGTCCACCATTTATAATTTGAAAATCGTTAAATTCTGTAATAAATAATCCCTCATTTGGTATTATCATAGTTTTAATATCTTTTGCTATTGTCGAAATACCATTATTATATGTAAAAAATTTATTACGCTCATTTAAAATAGTTCCACGTATTCCTTTGTTAACTGCACCTTTAGCATTTAAAAATGATCTTACATTTGATTCTAATAATCGAGGGCCATATTTTTTATATATATCACATAAAAATTTACCAGGAACAATCGCTAAATATGCCTCATAATCACTAGTACCAATTTCAGCTTTAATACATTGAATACCCTTAACCCCAAAATCAATAGTATTTATAATAACAGGTTCTTTTTTAAAATTTTTTAATCTCGAATTATATATCATTTGGATATCAATAACATCTAATTCAACTTTAAACTTTTTATTATTATAAATAAAATCTGGGTAATCTATTGTTTTTACTCTAGTACTAAGTTTGTTTGTCGATATAATTACTAAATGAATTTTATTTATTGCATCTAAATTATTTAAAATGCTATATGCTAATTGAACCGCTTCATTACTATCTTCAGCATTTTTAAAATATCCTTTTAATACATTTTCAAAATAATTAATCATTAATTGTGATTTAGAATTAATAAATTCATTTGTTATTGTTGAAAGTTCATTGGGGTTATAATCTGCAATTAATAAATCCACTACGTTTGCAGTAAGATCTAAGTAACCTCCATCAACTTGCATATTCTTAAATGCTTTAGTTCCTTTATTAAATAAATAAAAACATTTTTCTAGTCCATTAATTATAGCAAAATCTTCAATAAGAGTATCTGACATTTCATCAATGAAGGCATCCGTTTGATGTTCGCTACTTTCAACAGCAGATAAATTTATTCCATTAATGTAATCCTCTCTAAACTCCTCTAAACTAATCATAATTCCTCCAATTTGAATTTATCAATTCCAGATAAATTAATACTATATTTAACATTTTCAATTTCTATAAATTTAATATTGTTTTTTGTTAACCTTGGAAAGTCATCCGAAACATCATATATTATCACTTTTTTTGTAACAAAATTTCTTGAGCCATAATTATTTTCAGGACCTAACCCATATTCACTCAATTTGTTTAAAAAATCTTCCTGAATTTTAATACTCACTATTTCATTCATTATTAATTGTATTAATTTTAATATTGTAGACATCTCTCCTTTGTATTCTGTAGACATTTTTTCAACTTTAACTACACCCAAAAAGCCATCAACATTTGATTCTAATTGATTAATAGAACTTATATCAATTGTATTCGTATTAACACTTGATGTTTTAATCTCATACCATGTATTATCAATTGAAAAATCTTTATTATATTTATATGGTCCAGCCCAAGATAAAATTGATTTTTCTATACCATATTTTGGAATCATATATTTATATAAAAAATATAGTTCACCATAAATACCTTGCTCTTTTTCTTCGGTTAATTCTTTAATAGAAACATTTTGAAACATTTTTTTCCAATTATAAAACCTCCGTTTTAAATTTTCTAGTTCTTTTTTCTCATCATTTAAACCATTTACCGAATTAACAATATCTGAACAAAAAATATAAAATAAATTAGAAAAATTGTTATTTTCCAAATCAAAGCTTAACCAATTTAAGTTTTCTTTATCTTTATAATAGCTAACACTAATCATTTTTGTTGATTCTATCTTTTCAGGTGTAATAGTTGATAAAAATGCAATTCTTTTTTTCCCTTCTTTTGACAACCCATAAAAAACCTTTATTTTATTATTACAATCAATTTTCTTTAATATATCATTATTTATATTCAATTCATTAAATTTGTCTTCAAAATTAATCTTCATTTGGATCATAATCCTCCTCAAATTCAAGGTCAAAAGATAATTGTTCAACTTTCTTTTTATTCAACACATATGTAACTCTCTCATTTGTTTTTATACCAGGAAATCCCAATGCAATTCCAAGCAAAGGATTTTCATTATTAAAATTATTGATTGCATCCTTCTCATAATCATTAGAATTATCTTTTTTGTGCAGAATTATTGGATAAATCACTAATAATGGACGTCTTTGAATATTCAAATAATCCGCCACAATTAATTTTTTCCTTTCATGAAGTTCCATATTTGCTTTAGCTTGAGATATTTGATTTTGAGTCAATCCACTATTAAAAATGCCCGGTTCAAATAATCTGTTATTATTTCCAGAAATTCTTATTATATTATCAAAATTATTCATATCAAATGAACGAATGACTAATGGTATTTTATAATTTTCAAAATTCCATGTGTTATCTTCTTTATTAAATGCATTTTTTTGTGAGCCCGTCGCAATTACTAAATCCCACTCTTGCATTGATGTTGAATTTTTTATATATTCTGATAAGCTCTCAGTATCAAAAGTTTTATTTAAAAATGGTAATTTAAACTTGCTTACAAAATCCGAAACAATATTTTTTGGAATTCTTTGTACCATGAATCTATCGTTTACTTTTGAAAGTCTTAATTCTTTTTCGTTTAACAGATTAAACAATGAATAAATTGTAGCTCTGTTTTCTTCATTTATTTTTTTATTATTATACATTTTTGACGTATCAACTGCAAAACCACCATAATTTAATATTATTGTTCTTGTTTCTGTATGTTTCATTTTATTTTTTGCAGTCACATCCATTTTTTCAAAATTCTCAACTTCTTTCCCGCTAGATATAAACATTTGCATATTTAATCTCGCAGGAGATTGTTTAACCATCAATCCAAAATCTTCAGGAGTTTTATTTTCTAAGTTCATTTGACTAAATTGCTCTTTTAAGTTAGATACAGCATCAATTACATCTTCAAAATTATCTATATTTTCTTGTGTCATATATATTCTGCATAAGTCTTCATATCCTAACCTATAGCCAAACCATCTACACATCTGTAATATTGTATCATAAGCATTAGCCTTTCTATTAAAATAACTTATCATTAACCCTTCTAATGTTAACCCTCTAGATAATATAAATCCTCCAATTGCAATTACTCTTGCTCCTACTTCCTCGAAATCATCATAATTAAATCTATTTTTCTTATTATTATTGTTTATTATTGTGACAATAAATTGTTGAATTTCTTTGTTTAACCCTTCTTGAATTTGATCCCAGGTAAATTCTTCTCTGATTTCTGAAAAGAAATCATCATTATATTCTTCATATAAATCATTCATATAAGGATCTTTAATAAAGTTATTAAAATCAAACTTATAAGTTTGTGATATTGTATTTTTCATCAAATCAATGTATTCGTTAATTTTATCATATACTTTATATTGAATCGAGTTAAATCTAGAAATATTAATCATCATTGTTCTATGTTTAAATTCTTTTCCTCTTAATGTTCTAATAACATTTACTAAAATAAAATCATTAATCGCCTTTTTTAAACTATTAGGAATTGTATTAAAAACATCATCATCTTTTTTGTGAGTTAACAACAAGAAATTATTTTCATTTGGGTCTAAAATTTTTATATGTTTATATTTAGGTTCATTTATGTTACCAATATTGTTAAACACTTTACTTGCTCCAAAATATGAAGATGGTTCTTTTAATTGAACAATAAAATCTGAAGGAAATAAATCTCTATTAGCTTCATCATCATATGGATTTATAAATATGTTAGCAAAAGGAGTTGCCGTAAATCCAACATATGATGCAATTGTAAAATTATTAAATAAATCTCTAATTAATTTATTAATAATAGAAGGGTCATCATTATTTTTAGTATTAATAGATGCATTATCAGCTTCATCATCAATAATTAAAATATTTTCTGAAGTAATTCCATGAAATCCAGGCTTAAGATAATCTTTAACCTGAGTTAATACGCTTTTGTTCTTTTTTACAACTAATATTAATGGTTTATTAAAATCATTTGAATTTGTATTTTGATTTTCCCTTACTATTTTTCCAAAATCCGAATTTGTATTAGTCAATGGAATTGCATAATATTTTTTTTCTTCAGTACCTACTCCTATAAAATTAATTATTGAGCTACTTATTGTATCACTTTTTGCACCAATAAATCCTGAGTCAATACGTTTTTGAGTTTGTTGTCTCAAAGAATCTGTCATGCCAGCTAATAACACAATGACTTTATATCCATAATCAGCAGCTAAATTTATTAATGCAGTATAATTAGCTGTTTTTCCTGATTGAATATCTCCCATTACCAGTCCCTTTTTCTTTGAATTTTTTGAATCATTTAAATTATTAGGATCTGCACATCTAGAAAGTATATCATTCGTAGATCTTGTCATTTTTTCTAATGAGTCTTCTGGAAAATCTAAATCTCTTAGATAATCTATATATCTATTAAAATAGTTTGTAGGGATATCTGTTAATTTCATCCAAGTATTGAAATCTTTATCTTTTACAAGAAATTCTGCATCTGGATTAATAATTCCAATGTTAGTAATATATTCATCATAAATTTTATTTTTTATTTCTTCCTTATTACAATCTTGAAAAATGCTAATTTCTAATATTATGTCTATAGACTCTTTTATTTTTTCTATAGATTTGTTTTCTCCTTTCAATAAATCTTTTAACATTATATATGCTTTTTTTTCAGAATCAGACATACAAACCAATCCTTTCAATTATTATATTCTTTTTATCTGAAATGCTTTTATAAACATCTGTTTTAAGCAATTCTTCTAAAATTATTTCTTTTTTATTTTCTGGAACATATTCTAAATCTTTACATACTCTTTCTATTAATTCTTCCGGAGTATTACTATCACTATCATTAATAATTTTTAAATCATCTAATGTATCATTTTGAATTGAATATTTTGGCAATCCAGTTTCAATTTGAAACATAAATGATTCTAATAATGATTTATCTGCTTCTGAAAGATTTTCAACTAAAATTTTATAAATAGGATTTTCTCTATTCAATTCATATTTTACAAATCCGTCCCTAAGGATTATTCTATTCCATACTTTCTCAGCATATTGTTGTTCTTTTACGCCTTTAAATCTTGTTGTTTTTTTACTTCTACATACAGAATCCTCTAAAGATGCTTTGATTTGATCCTTTATCTTATCAGGAATCTTTGCCGTAGATTTTTTTACATCCAAACTCCATTCTTTATCCAACGTAGAAGGAATTTCAATTTTAACACGTGCTAATTTACTCATTTCACTTCTTACATTCATATGAAGCCAACTTCCCCAAATAATAAGTCTTTTATTTCTATAAATATAAAATCCTTGTTCATCATATATATTTGTATTACCTAATAGTTTCTTTTCTTCTAATGTAAGAGTATTAGCAAATGGTAAAGTATATGGTGTTATTGTTATAATTGAATCATCCATTAAAAACGAATCAGTTCTACCCGTTTGTTGTCTTGGTGCAGAATTAATTAAAAATGGATCTCTTTTTTCAATTCTATCATTATTAAATTTTATATTAATAGTATCATAGTAATAATGAAAAACAAGCTCAACATGTTTTTTTGCATCTGCTACAGCATTGCGAAATGAAGTGATAAAATTTGTTGATAAAGCATCTAGCTTATCAAAATTTTGCCATATGACTAATGTCCCTGTTTCATATTTATTTAATTGTTCAAAATAAGGCATATGTTGAATTTCTTCCTTGGACAAAATTTCGAGAATCCAATCGTTTTTTTCTTCTATTTCATCCAAATCATATCGCATACCATTTATATTATTTTTTTCTTTACTAATAACTGTCATTTTTCGACATTGAGATAGTGAAGCGGATTTTAATCCCAGTCCAAATCTTCCTAAGTCAAGTTCGTTATCAACTTTTCCACTTCTATCAGAACCAAAAGTCATTGCATTTTTTAATTCTTCATAATTCATTCCTAAACCATTATCTAAAATCACAAAATATGGATCATCTAACGGATCAGAATAAATATTTATTTCTGATGCCTTAGCTGTAATACTATTATCAATGATATCAGCAACAGAAGTAGCGAAACTATATCCAATCGATCTAATTCCACTAATTAAAGATTTAGCTGGTGGAATTTGTTTAATGAAATTACTCATATTTACTCCTTTCTAAACATAATAGAATTAATGCTTTTTGAAAACGATAATATTTGATTAATTGTATATTTTGAAATTTTTAATTTATCTAAAATATTTGTAATAATCAATAATTCTACATCATTTTTAAAATCATTAATAAACTTTAACTTTTTTGATGATATATTGAAATATTCATTATTTGATGTTGTATAAAATATCAAATAATATATAGTTTTATTTTCTTTTCTACACTCAATGTCATACAATGAATAAGGATATAATGCTGATATATTTTTTATATTATTTTTATATTCTCTTCTAATATATTTTTCCGCTTCTAAAACAGCTTTTGCTTTTGAAATTTCCATATATTCTAAATAATTATTTGGACCAATTTCTTGCCCATATTTATTTCTTAATGATATTATTTCCATGTCATATGATTCTGCAACTTCATTAAATATACCATTAAATTTATTACCAACGCCTTTATTATTAATAAAAACTTTAGAATATGGTATTCCATTTTCACCAATTATTGTTACATTAAAATTAAGTATTTCAGATTCCAAATCATATTCAAAACTATTAACTATAAATGCATAATCACATATTTTCTTTGATATAAGTTTTATTATACGTTTATTATCTATTATAATATCATCATCTTCATATTTTAAACTCAAAGGATAGTGCAGTTTTATTCTTCCAAATTGAGCTTTAGAAGAGTCCACCTCTTCCTTAATATACATACAATAAAATACTTTACCATTTTCAATCATTTTACCATTAACAGATATCTTATTAAACACAAAAACGTTTTTTATTTTTATTTTTGACTTAGAGTTTTTAATTAGCTCATCTACTAATAATGGTTTTGCATTAAAATCTATTTTTTTAGGAATTTTATAAATTTTCATTAATTGTTTATTTACAGAATTGCCTTGTTTAATAGGTGTTGACACTGTAGCGGTATGTCCTCTTTCATTGTCGTTTAATATATTTAAAAATAGTGATTTTTTATTTATGGGTAATACTACTTGTTTCATCTACTTCTCCTTAAACATTTCTTTAAATATTGCTTCCAACACCGGAACAACAATTGAATTACCAGCTAATTTAATCATTTTTCTATAACTTAGTCCTAATTTTTTAACATTTTCAAAATCTTTTTCAGAAAAGCCCATTAGCAAAAATGCTTCACGTGCCGTCAACAATCGATAAGAATTGCCTTTTGGTCCATCATATAATATCATTCCAGCGTTATTTTGTCTATCCATATTACATGTTATAGTATTAAAATAAGTTAAATTTTCAACATCTCTTTTATTTATATTCCACATTAGTTCTCTAGACTTAGTTCTTGGTAATTGAGCTTCATCAGCTTCCTTTTTATATATTTTATTAGTATAGTCAGTTCTTAAAAACTTGTTTATGTCGCTTACAGGATATAAAACTTTTTTTAAACTTTTTTCTATTTGCGTTTTATTTTTACCTAAAACGCTTACCATAAAACATCTTGTTCTATCTTGTGGGACTCCAAAATGAATTCCAGATAAAACCATAACATCATTTTTATAACCGAGACTTTCAAGAAAATTTGTCCACATATCAAAATCATTTTTATTAGATTTAGCCAATATAGTTTTAACATTTTCCATTAACAAATATTTCGGTAATCTATTTTCTTCATTTAGTTCATTTAAAATTCTTTCAATTTCCCATAGCAATCCTGATCTTGTTCCTGAGCCTTTACTCATACCTCTCGTTTTACCACCGGTAGATAGGTCTTGACATGGAAAACTATATGTTAGTAAATCATGGTCTGGTATGTCTTTAGCTTTAATTTCAGTTATTGAGCCAAGATTTTTTGTCCTTTTATTAGCTATATATAATTTTTCTAGTTCTTTTGGACTTTTTTTAGTTAAATTTTGACATGGATTTACAGAATCGTAGCTAAATGTAAATTTTGATAAATACTCTAATTGTTTTTCATATGATGGTACTTTTATTTTTTTATCATTACAATGTATAGCATCATATGCCAAAATTGCATCAACAAACCAATCACTAGTTGCAACAATTTCATAATCCAACCCCGAATTTTTTAGTGCTTTATTCTGTGCTCCAATTCCAGAAAATGTTTCAAAAACTCTAATTTTTTTCATTTACTTCACCTAAATATCTATCCTCTTTAGACAGTATATCATAAAATGTTACCTCTTGAACAGTATTTAAAACAATTTTTTTGTTTTTTTCAAACATTTAAAAAATAAAACTCAAAAAAATTCATATTTAATCTACTATATTTTTCCACTTACAATCGTATTTCTATAACATAATTTTTTAATAAAATTATTTCTTAATTATTATTTTTTGCGCTTCCTAAATTTATAAACACCATATCCTGCTCCTCCTAAAATTGCTAGAGGAATAATCGGATTAGTGTCATCTTCTTGTTGTTCTTCATTTTTATTAGTTATTGTATTTTTATCTTCTTCTTTATTATCATCAATAACTACATCATTTGCTTCTTCTTTAACATTTCTTTCCACTATTATAATATAATTTTGTTCCGAACCATTTTCCGCAGTTACTTTAACTATAATTTCATTTTGTCCTACTATTAAATCAATATTACCAATAATTTCTGCTCGAGCATTTTTATCTTCTAATTCATATTCAATATTTACTTTATCTTCTTCATAAGGAATATTAATCGTATCACTTTTATAAACATTAAAAATTACTTCTATACCATTTACTTTAATTTTAATATTTTTATTATCGCTTAATATTTTTTCTCTCGTAATATTTATCTTATATGTTTTTACATTCCCATTTTCGGCAGTTACTTTTATATTCACAATATTATTACCAACATTTAATTGGGAATTTTTGTTATAATCTAATGTAGCCTTAGCACTATTAGCAACTACTTTTATAATTACAGATTCATTTGTTGTATTATAAAACATTTCATTAGCAATATCTAAACTTTTATTATTAACAATTACTTCTTTCAAAGTCGTATCACTATCTTTTACTACTTCTTCAACAACTGGCTTTTCAGTATTAACATTGCTACTTGAATTTGCTGAAGAATTATTATTTGATGTTCCCGAATTAGATGAACCTCCACTAGAACTATTTGAACATCCACCATGACTAGAACAACAACCTCTATGGCAATCTTGACAACTATCACTAATCGTTCCATCATTACATACAATATTGGCTCTTACAATTATTGGAAAAGACAATATTACTATAACAATAATTACAATACAATTTAAACGTTTTTGCATTACTTTACACCAACACTTTTTCTTTTTATGTATGTATTATATCATAATTATTGACAAAATTCGACTATTCATATTTATACGTCAATTTTTTAGAAAAATTACCATACAATCTAATAGAAATCAATATATTGGTTTACATTTCTTCTTTTTAATGATAAAATATTAACTAGAAAAGGGCTGAGATAAATGGAAGAAGTTGGAAAAAATTTAAAAAGAATTAGACTATTAAAAAACTTATCCTTAAAAGAAGCAGGTTTATTGTTAAATATGTCTGCTCCGGCTGTTTCAAAATATGAAAAAGGTGAAATACATCCAGATTCACAAAAACTTATTGAATTTGCTAATGCTTATAATGTTAAAGTACTAGATTTATTAAAAACCTATAATGCACCAGAAATGAAATTCAGTGCATTTAGAAAAAGACAACGACTTCAAGGAGAAAATTTGGAATTATTAAAAGAAATTATCAAAAACAAAGTTGCAGATTATCTCGAAGTAATAGAATTAAATGAAATAAGAACAAATAATAATAAAATTAAAAAATATCCTTGTAATAATGAAATTGATGCTGAACTTGCTGCTGAAGAATTTAGAAAGAATTATAAATTATCAATAAATCAACCTATCTCAGATTTAATAAACATCTTAGAAAATATAGGAATATTGATTATTGAAATAGATAATGCAAATGGCAAATTTTCTGACTTTGATGGACTTAGTGAAGTTGTTAATGATGTACCATTAATAATTTTACTAAATAATATTGATGGTGAAAGACAAAGATTTACTATTGCTCATGAATTAGGACATTTAGTTTTAAATATTAAAAATCAAAATTTAGACGAAGAAAAAATGTGTAATAAGTTTGCCAGCAATCTGCTAATGCCAAAAGAAGCAGTAATCAAGGAATTTGGTATTTCCAGAAATAACATAAGTTTCTATGAATTAAGGGCTTTTAAAAAAGAATACAAAGTTAGTATGGCTGCTACTATATATAGATTAAAAGAGTTAAATATTATATCAGAATATCTATATAAAAAAATTAACATTTCATTTAGTTCAAAAGGATATAAAAAACATGAACCAGATCCTATTGAAACTGAAAAATCATATCAATTTAAACGACTAGTTCATAAATTAGAAGTGGATAATATCATAACTTTAAATAAAGCATGTGAATTACTAGGAATAACAATAGATGAATATAACGAAGAAGATAATAATTACAGATACTAATATAATAACCGACTTAAGTAATGCCAATGTTTTAGATAAATTTATTGAACTAGATAATGTTTATATAAGTGATATGGTTTTAAGAGATGAAATAAATTCTAATACTGGAAATGTTAATATAATTAAAAAATTTAAAACTATAAATGCCACTTCAAAGGAAATTGCTGAAATTTTTAAAATAGCAAAAGAAACTCACGGATTATCACCATACGATATTATTAATTTTATAATTGCGAGAAATAATAATGCCATATTAGCTACTGGTGATAAAAAACTTAAAGATTATTGTGAAACAAATGGCATAGAAGTAATTAGAACTTTAAAAATAATCATATTAATGAAAAATAAAGATGTAATCACTAATGAAGAAGCAATTAATGCTTGTAAAGCTCTAAAAGAAAATACCAATACTCGAATTCCTATATCTGACATCGATAATATAATTAAAGAATTTGAAAAGAACTCAGTAATATGCTGAATTTTTTTGTTTTAAAATGTATTTAGAAAAATTTGTGATAATATACTAAAAATATCTAAAATATACTATCACAAACTTTTTGCTTAATAAATATTCTTAATTATCTAGCTATATATTTTTAAATTATTTTTTTCAAAATAAAAGACTATCAACAAAATTATTTTGCCAATAGTCTCAATAATAAAATTATATTCTTATTTTGTCATTCCATCTAATCCTAATTCTGACTTATAAGGATTCTCATCCCAAGGACTAAATGTCCCATGTAAATCAAGTTTTCCTTCTTCTTTCAAATATGCATAACTATCTGTAATACATTCTTTAAACATATCCCAATCAACTTCAGTATTTTTACTAGCAAATTTCACACTTGAATCATGGCCATCATATGTCCTTCTATGTAAATCATCCAAAGAATATCCATATTCATCAACAAGCAATAAATTAGCTGTATAATTAACAAGTTCTTCTTCTAATTTCGCATAACATTCAATTGTTCTTTTTTCAAGTGGTGTCATTTTTGCAAATTTATCAGCAATTTGTTTATATCTTAACAATGCAAGATCAACAATTTTTCCATCAGTACTATACATTAATTCTTGACCATTATATACTTTTTTAAATATATCTAATACTTCTTGATAAGAAGAATAATAACTTTTTTGACCACCCATTTTTGCTTTTAAATCATGAATATAAGCATATCTAGCATCTGGACTAGTTGGAACATCTGCTTTTAAAAGTAAATCATCAATAATATCAGTTATAACTTTAAGTACCCTAAGAGCAGGCACTCTTTTTTGATTGAGATGTTCTTCATTCCAAACTCCTCTTCTAACTTGCGTTTCCTCAACAAAACCATACTCATCAATCTTAATTCTTGATGCTAAAAAATCCCTGCCAGAATCATAAACAAAAAGATTGTTAGTTATTAAATAGTCAAACACTTCCATATATGTTTGTATAGCAATATTATACTTAACTTTTTCCATGTAAGTGCTTCCTATCTAGATGAAAAACCTGGCTTATCTTGTTTTTCTTCTTCGGGCTTTTCAATCATAACTTCATATGTTCCCATAGGAAGTCTAGGTTTTATTTTCTCAATTTCTTGGATAATACTTGTCAATTCTTGAATTTTTTCTTTTGATTCCCCAATTCTTTCTCTATATTTTTCTACTCTTACTGGATAATCATCTCTTTGCAACATTGGGGGAATAAATTCAATTTCTGTATCACCTATCTTTTTTGTTAATCTCCGATGAGATTGTAAATATTCTAATTCTTCATCAGTTAAAAAAGTGGGTGTTGCTTGAATTAAAAACTCATTTGAAGATGCATAACCTTTACCAAAATATATTTCGCCTTCAGGATATTTATGATGGGGATGTTTAAAAGCAAGCACTACTTTTTTTCTAAATCTATCAGTAACTGTAAAATCACCTTTGGGAGTTCCATCATGTTCAAATAAAGCCTCTAAACAAAATGGAGCATTTTTTATTGCTAAAGATAATTTAGGAGCATCTTCAATAATTTGTGTTTTCTTTTCCAGTAATTGCTCTTGAACTTTTTGGGCATCTTGTTGAGTTTGGATTGTTGGTTGTGATTTATTTTCAAATTCGTGATTTTCGTTCATAATTTCCACATCCTTACATTATGATTATACCATATTTTTTAATTATTTCTATATATTTGACTAAATTTGACAGTTTGTGTACACTTATATCAAAATTATCTTTATCTATAATTCTTTTGGACAATTCGGATAGTACTTAACATCACTAAACCCATAAACTTTTTGACAGTTATGACAAATTAACGCAATAAAATCAGGCCCATTAATCTTAAAACCATCACCTTTTTGAATTAATATGTTATTTGATCTACATACAGGACAACAAATATCATCTTTAGCCATAACTTCATCTTGCATACAATAATCTCTTATTATTTCATAACCATTTTTATCATATTTAGGATAATATTCATCTTTATTAAAAACTTTTATTCTCCCAAACATAAACTCTATTTTATCAACTTTCTTTTCCGTATGAAAATGTCCACAATACCATTTTTCATAATTAATATTTTCTTCAACTTTATCTAGAAAATTTTCCATTGATTTATCCACTTTTGACTGATCTATTCCCTTCATAAATACTTCTGTTGGTTCATATTTTTTAGGACACGTATGAGATAAAATAATATCAAAATGTTGATGAGTATATTTATTTAAAATAGCTTCTTTTTCTTCTTCACTTAATTGTTCATCTTTAAACCATTCATAACCATAAATTAATCTATAATTTTTATCTATGGAATAAGCCCCTCCAATAACTAAAACTTTATAACCATCAATATTATATGTTTCCCCATTTTTAGCAAAAATTAAATTAGGAAAATCATCTTCTATAAATACTTTACCAGAAAACATATCGATTTCTTTATATGTTGCAATATTTTCTGGCCTTTCTTCATGATTACCTTGAATACAAAATAATTTTATATTTAATTTATTTAAATTTTCTTTAAGTTTTCTATCTCTTTCATCTAAATAATAATTAATACCAGCATCTCCTAATATAATTACCATATCATCTTTATTAAATGTATTATTATAAAGTCTTTCAAAATCTCTATGTGTATCACCAGTTATATAAATCATTTCAACCACACCCTCTATATTACTTTCATCTTTTCTAAATTTTTTTCTTCTTTTTTTCAGTATATTTTAACCATTCATTATAAAATTGATCAAAATTATTTATCTTTTCTATACCAATATTTAAAACATCTTTTATCTCTACATTACAAATTTCAGTATATTTCCAAATTTTTTCTAACTTATCAGATTTATCACACATTATTAAAGAATATATTGCATATATACACGCTTGATTTAAATCAATTCCTAAATCATCTTTTATATCATTAAAATCTACACCATAAGTATCATAAACCTCATCTGAATCATCATATTCCGGATCACCATATTCTTCACAAGTATAATTAGTATTAATAATAGATTCAAATAAGGTAATAACTTTACTATACTCTTTATATAAAACTAATTTTTTTATTAAATAATAAGTATCAATTAAAATTTTTTTAAGTTCATTAGAAGGATAGTACACATAATCTTCATCGGCATCATAATAACTATAAGTACCAGTTTCATAAGAATAACTTTTAAAACAGACATCGCCATTTTCTATTCTTTCAAAATCAACAAGTATTTTGTTATATTTATTTAATGTATCTTCATCTAATTCATATTTTTCATCTTTAAAATATTTAATTTTACATATTATATATTCATAATAATTTGCGGGTAATTTATCTACTAATTCATTTATTAAATTTTTAATTTCATTAATAGATAAATTTTTTAATTCTTTACTTAATTCTATTTTAAAACTTTCTTTATCCATTTTTTTAACTTTCTATAATCCTCAGTAATTAAACTTTAGTAACACTTGTTACTTTCCTATTTTAATATTATTTTCTTCACACCAAATTCTAAATACAAAATTATAATAATCTTTAGCATAATCACGATATTCATCATATAATTTATGTTTTTTTAAACAATCATAAAATTTATCCATATAATTATAATTTCTTAATGTATAAAATAATTCTTTTCTAATTTCCTTATCAAAAATACTATGGGTAAACTCTGACATAATATTTTTATGTTCTATAAATTTATAACTTGGTAATTGATATATATTTAAAGATTCTATAGTAGGTAGTTTTTTATAATCCTCTTCCGTTGGCTTTTTAGGTAAATATTTTTTTAAATAATCGAAAGGATTAACTATTTCCATTGTATCAGTTTTTAAAAACAAACATTGATTATCGTGTATATCCATAAGAACATCCGCTATTGTACACTCTGTTTTTTCCATCTAAATCACATCCTTCTTTCTTACTCGTATTCATATTCTTCATCTTCAAGACAACGCCTTTTTAAATTGGTGAGTTCGCATTTCAATTTCTTATCTTTTTCATTATCTATAATATCATTCATTTTATTAAGCCATTCACCATATTTATAAACTAATGAATATAAATTAAATAAATAATTACAAACATCATATTTAATCTTTTTATTATTAAGTTTACTTTCAAAAAATTCAATTGCTTCTTTATATTTCTTAGTAAATAAATAATAATGGTTAATTCTATCTAAGTAAAGATATTCCCATTCTTCATCTACGATAAAGGTTGTATAAAAATAACTAATAATTTCTTTTAAATTTTCTAAATAATCTTTATTTTCATTATTAATCTTTTCAATTATTAAATCAGTATAATATTTAAAGAAAGAATATAAACTAAAATGAATACTTACTTTTTCATCATACTCATCAATTGTTTTAATATTTCTCTTTTGAACTAGTTCTTTTATTAATTGATAAGCTTTATCTAAATTTGCAAAGTCATTTTTATGTTCTTTTAATATATCTCTTTTAATATACATAGGGATATGCTTTTCTTTTAAGGCCTTATACATTAATGTATCAATAGCAATTCTTTCGGCATCATATACAGTATAAAAATCTAATTCATCTTTATTGTTATTTTTCTTAGGATAGTTTCTTAAAGATTCATTAATATATTTTTGATAAGGTAAGTTTTTGGAGACATTATTCAGACAGCATTTTTTATATTTTTTACCACTGCCACAAGGACAAGGGGCATTTCTTCCTACATCAGAGTAATCCACCACATGGTTTTCTAAATCATGTAGAATAAATTTTTTTAAGTCTGTTTTTAAGACATTTTTAAATTTTTCTTCATCTAATCCGCGCTCATTTTTATCTTTTTTAAAACAATACCACCAAGCCATATTATCTTCAACATTATCTATTACATCAAAATCATCTAAATCATCTTCGTAATCAAATAAATAATCAATAAATTCTGGATAACCACCTCTGACAAAATAATCAATTGCCTCATTTTCAAACATCTTTTGAACATCCGGTATCATTTCAATTAATCGCGTATTAATAATTATTGTTAAAATCGCATCATAAATATCATCATCATATTCATATAAATCAATTATTTTTCTCAAGTAAGCAATTAAATCTTTTTTATTAATTATTTTTGCTTTATTATAAAAATAAGTATAAGTTTCGATTACTCGACTTCTAATAGTATAATCAATATTTTTATTTTCAATAATAGCATTTAATCCTTCAAAATCACCATCAAAGACACTAACAATAATTGAAAATAATTTTTCCATTATGCCATCACCAATGTCTTTGTGTTCCAAATTTGGAATTGATAATAATTTTAATATCAATGGAAACGTTTTCTTCTCTTTAAATTCCGCTAGTAAAAATAAAGCATAATCGACAAAAATAGAAAATCCTTCTTCATTATTATAATTTGTAATATTTTTATCTAATTCCGCTAATAAATAACTATTAATTTTACCTTTATTTTTTCTAATTTCTTTTACTGCATCATAATTAAATTCATCAGGATTATCATATAATTTTTTTACTAATTCTTCCATACTACCTCTTTATCTACATTTAAATTTATATATTTCTTTTAAATCTTCTAAGATTTTATATACTACTGGACAAACTTTACTATTATTAACTACTGTAAGTAAACTATATAGTCTTTCATCTTTATTAGTATAAGGATAATCTTGGCAAGACTTTGGTAAGCATTCTTTTATCCTACAACTATTATCAGCATTAAGAAATGGACAAGGACGGGCAATATATTCGCCATAATGTTCTTTTAAATATTTATTTTTAAATTCTGTTTTATTCCAATTATAATGTTTACATATTTTATCTAGTTCATCATCACTCATAGATACGCCTAAAACTTTACAACAATTACGGCATTTGCTACAATCATAATTTTTAAAATATTTATTATGTAACATTTTAAATTGCTCATCAAGTTCTTTATCATCAGCATGATTTTTTAAAAAAATTCTAAATTTGTAATTTTCCTCTAATTTTTCATTGGCTTTTATTTCTAAATCTTTAATATCTAACATCTTTTTACCTCACACAATTTATTACCAAATTTCATCATCATCATATTGTTCATATACCATTAAAGAATTTATAAATTCAGCCATATTATCTTTTATTTCCCGACATAAAAATTGATAATCTTCAAACTTTACATAGCCATTTTCACTCATACATTGGTAAAATTTTTTAATACTTGCTGATGTTTCTCTAATTGATGTTTCACTTGACCATAAGCATTTTCTAATAAACCAATCATCTAAAAACATATATACCATATGTACGCCTTCTTCCATATTCGTAACTTCATAGTAATTTAAATAATTATTAATATATAAATCAATATTATTTAAATGTTTTCTAATCGTTTTAGGGGCTAAATTTTGTGCATTTAACCATTTTTCAAATATTTTCAAAAATTTTTCATTTCTTTTATAATTTTTCTCTAATTTTTCTTCATATAATTCATAATCTTCCATAATAATCTCCATTTCTAACCCTTAATTTATATACTCATTTAAATTTTTTATTATTTTATTAAATTCATCTAACATAGCAGGTCTATTTTGTAAATATTTTTCATCAATTTCTTTTAATAGCGATTTAACTATTTCCTTATTATCATCTATTTTTACCATATAATTTATTTCACTAGCAACTGCTTTATAATTACTCCTGCTACATGATTTTTCAGCATCATTTAAGCAACATTTTTTATAAATACTCAATAATTCCTTCTTATATTTAGGAAGCAAATATTGTTCATATCTTTTTATATGATTCATATTATTATCACAGATATTTGAAAATAATTCATCATACATTTTTTCTTCTATAAATATTTGATTTAATTTTTCATTATAATACATATCATTCTTTATAGCATTAATAATTTTATTTTTTTCAATATTCCAATCTTTATTAGAATAAAGTCCTTTAATTTTACGATAAGTATCTATATCATACTTATCAAATTCATAAAAAATTTTATATAAAATATCAGTGTATTCATCTATCATATTATTTTTTAAATATATTTCCGCTAATTTTTTGGCATAAATCTTACTATTGCGAGTTTTTTCATCTAATTTTTCATTCAATGTTTTTATGGCTAATTCAGAATTATTGCTTTTAATTATTTCATCAATATACTCTAACAAAATAGTCGAATCATACGAATACTTTTCTAAAATTTTAATTTTTTGATCATTTTCCCCTTTTAATTCATGTATTTTTAGCAAATATTTTACATAATTTTCTCTATTTGAAAAATAAATTTCATCTTTAAAATTGTCTAAAGCTTTTTCTAAGGCTTTTTTGATATCGTCCAAATAGAATTCATCTTCAATAAAGCACTCTATAATTGAATTTAAATCTATACAATAATTATGTAATCTATTAGTTTTTATTTCTTTAAATACATAATCTAGTATTTCCTTTAAAATAAAACTTTCTTTACTATTAACTTCATTTAAAATTTCCAAAATTATTTCAATAGCCTCTTCCGATACCTCACTAGTTGTACCATCTGAATCATCAATACTTGTATTAGGAATTGAATCTAATATAGTAGTAACAATTGTGAGTGCTGTTTCGTAATCTTTATCATCTATAAATTTTCTTGCTTCCCTAATAAAATCAAACATAAGATGTTCATATTCTAAGGTATTATTATAATCTATAAAACCATGACGATCACTACACATATCAATAATTTGGTATATTTTTCTTTGGTAATCTTTTTTAGACAATTTAGGAAAATAATTAATAAATTCTAATCGAAATCTATTGAATAACACTGTATTGTTAATTAGATTATTATAAAGAAATTTTCTTAAATCTTTTTGATTGACTTTATCCACAATATCTTGCAAATTATACTGGCCATTTGGCTTCCACAATTTATTTTCATTTAAATAATAAAGTACCGCAGCCATATGTTTACAATAATCATTAGATTCATAATAAGGACAAGTACATTCTCCACCAGCAAAAAAATTATCAATAATTTTTAAATTTACTTTGTAATCTTGATTTCCCCTTACTATAGCACTAACATCATTACCATTTATTTCGACATTACTTACTGTATCATTAATAAAATATTCATATCCTCTACTTAAAATATGATCTAAAAATTCATGTTCAAAATCTATCTTCATATACCTCCTACTGCATATTTCTTATATTTTTATTACATTCCTCTAAATCAAAATCATTTATATCATAATTACCCCAGCTAGTGTCATTGCCATCAAATACATCTTGAAGTCCCCATACTCCACCAACATCATCTATTATTCCATAACCTTTTCCTGATATTACTTTGAAATCTTCATCACCAAAATCAGGAATTATCTTACTTAATGTTAAATTAAATATCCAATTATCGCCCCAATCATAAATAATTTTTAATCTTTGTTTTTCTTTTAAATTTAAATAATATAATTCTAAATCATTATAATATTCATCTAAATATTGCTTACCAATTTTAATCCCATATAAATGTGATAAGTCACCATTCATTGCTGTAATTACACATTCGCAAAAATCATAAATTTGTATATCATTATCTACTACAATTTTCCTTTTAATTTCTTTTTCAAAACCATATAGTGAAACATTAAAGACGTACCTTTTAGGTAAAAACATTTCTTCTCTATCAGCTACATATTTAGCAATATTATTATTACATTCAATGTAATCAAATGTTTTTTCTAAATATTGTTTTTCCGTTTTGGTTAAATATTCTTCTTTGGAATTAAATATTAATTTTAAATGTAATAGATGGGTATCATCAATTATTCCATAACCTTTTCCTGATAAAACTTTAAATACTGATTTATCTTGTGATTCATAAATAGCATCCACTACTATTTCAAAAAAGTAACCATTTTCGAAATTATATTCTAGAGTAAATTGTTTATCTTTTTTTAAATTAAAATCTTTAAATAAACTATTGCCTATATTTTTAGCATTTTCAGTTTCTTCAATAAAATAAGGGTAATATGTAATATTGTTATCTTCAAATTCATAAATAGGAATTTTACTACCATTCATTGAAATAATTATAAATTCACATAAATCTCTTAAACTTATATTTTCATCTACTTCAATTTGTCTATTTACTCTATTTGCAAGTTCTCCTAATGTTACATTTATTAATACTTTCATACTACATAACTCCCTATAAATCATTTACAATATCATTGTATCATACTTTTAAGAATAATACTTTAATATATTATAATAATACTTTAATATATTATAATTTTTTTCATTTTAATAAATCTGCTATATATAATTCATCCTTTTTATGCTTTTTTAAATGCTTGTAATCTATTAAATTTTGAATAAGCATATTAATTCTTTTCCCACCATAATATTCTTCTAAAAAATCACGTGATTGATCATACCTTCTATTATTAAAGATAATATTACGTTTTGCAAAAGTTTTTGGTGATTCTTTTGACTTTTGAAATTGTTTATATAGTCCTTCATTGATAATAATTAAAATTTCTAATTCTGGTAAAGTGCAAAATTTAAATATTCTATCTTTGGAAACAATATCATTAAGATCCTTAGGAATTAAAAATTTATCACGTTGAGTATCACCAATTCTTAAAACTACAACAGAACGATTATAAACTCTTAAGTTTGATTTTATCGTTGGATTAGAAAGTTGCCTCGCATTAAAAGGGGTTAAGGATATTAAATCATCTGTTTTAAATTTTAGTTTATTATATTTTAGCAATAAATTAATTATACATACTTCATTCATTCCTTCACATAAAATTAAATATTTCATTTCATTAATTCCTTTTTAAAATTCATTAGTGATTCATAATTAACATCAGTATCAAAAGCATTACTATAAAATTTTTTGCTTTTGGATAATTCTGGTCTAAAGTTATAATCCGTATAAACATTTTCTAATCTTATTTTTTTATCATATTTTGTAATATAAATATTGTCTGTTCTATTAAATAAATCGAGTAATTCACAATAATGCGTAGTAAAAATTAACATAGCATTTCTTTTATTAACACTTTTATCCTTATATAAATTAACTAAATTTTCAACTAAAGTTTTATGAAAATGATTTTCAATCTCATCAATTAAAAGATCTGTCCCATTTTTTAGAGAATAAACTACATCAGTAAATAAACCTATTCCTTTTGATGTACCACTAGAAAGCATATTATATAATTCTCTACTATTTACTTCAACCTTACTTTTATCATAATAATATACAATAAATTTATCATCATTTATCATCTCAATATTATCTAAATGTTCATCAAACATTTTTAATATTGTTTCAATTATTTTATGATTGTTATCTAACATTTTATATACATTAAATGTTTCAGAATAAAATCTATAGATTAAATCATCACTAGAGGAAGTTAACCCTCTAATGCTAATCTTTTTTAATACATCATATAGACATGAAGTATCATCTGGTAAATTGGTATTAACTTCCATTTCATTATATTTACTATAATCAAATATTTGTCTTGCTATTGTTTTATAATAATTTCTACTATATAATTTTTCATTCTTAAAAATTACTACATTATTTAATAAAGTTTCATCAGGATATAAATCAGTTATATATCGATAAAGTTTTCCTTCGTGATAAAAAGTAATATCTAAATTGATAGGTTTATTTCCTATCATAAATAAATTAAGGGTATTTTTGACTTTAAAATATGAAAATATATCATAAACTAATGATAACAAATCAATAACGGTAGTTTTTCCGGATGCATTTTTACCGATAATACCAAGAGTTGTATAAATAAAGAGATTTTCATCTATTTCGTGTAGTTCAAATTCTTTATCTTCTTTGGTTTTATTTGCTTCTGGAACAAATGATATTGTAAAATTATTTTCACATAATTTAAAATTATTAGCAGTAATTCTTAAAATTTTCATAAAATCTTCTCCTAATACTTAATATAAGTATATCATTAAAATTCAAAAAAATACAATTTTTTTGCTTTTTTAAAATATTTTTATATATATTATGCTAATTTAATTAAAAAATCAACAATTTTTTTGAAATTTAACATTTCATCGGTTTAAATAACACTAACTTATATATCATTAATAATAAAATCAATACCATATTGTTTGTAAAGTTCAAACGCTTCTAATGTTTTAGCAATATTACTTATTTTCTTTCTCTTTAAATTATTTATATAGTTATTTATTACTTTATTATTTTTAGGAAAAACAAATAATGGCGATGCAAAACTTATTCCATCTATGCTAAAAATTCTTGAATAAATATAAGTGTCATTTTTTCTAATCGGATTACTTAATGCTATATCAATTATTTTATATTCATTTCCAGTTATTAAATCTTCTATGTTTACATATCCATTATAATCTTTATTAACAATTTTAAAGAAAGAAACAAAGGAATTATTCATTGCATTTAAAAAATCTATCTTATCTTTATTTTTAAATTTATTTTTTTCTATATACTTTTCAGTAATAGAATCCATTTTAAAATGATTTTTATATACTTGTAATTCAATAAAAATTTGTCTATCAAATTCATTTTGCAAATCCAATTCAAAGGTCATCGCTTTAGCATTACCATTTAATTCATTTAATATATCTTTATTTGCTTTACTAAATTCATAATTTAAATCATAATTACCATTAGTTGCATAATTATTCATACTAGATAATATTTCACCCTGAATTTTTCGCCATTTATAATATTTTTTTATATCATCATTTTTACTTAAAAGATATTCTCGCATATTATTTAAACCTCTTAACATAGTTTCAGCAAGTTCTTTATCACTATTATTCATTATCTTTACTCCTCATATAATTTTTTTACTTTAATACTTAATACTTTTACTGCACTTCATTAATTACCCACTTTGGTAATTTATCACTCCCAACATTTATAATTTTGTTTTCCTCTTTTAATTTTCTTAAAAGGTATCGGATTTTATTAACTTTTTAATTTCTTCTTCAGTCATCCTTCTACTCTCTTTCAAAAAATATAATCTAATTATATTATTACTTATTATTTTTATTTTTTCAACTATTTTCCCATAATAAAAGATACTTTTTCAGTATCCTTTATTTAAATAAATTCTTTACTCTATCCCAAAATGTTGTCTTAGGAGTTTCCACCTTAGTTGTAACCTCTTTCTTCGGTGCTTTAACAGAATCTACAACCATAACAAATTTAGTTTCACTATTTGTTAATTTATAATTAGTAGTAAACGAATTGTATGAATCACTTAATTTTTTAAGAGCCTTAATTTTATTGGTTAAAGGTTTTATTTCTTTATTAACTAATTCACTTATTTTATTAGTACCTTCTTTATTATAAGTAGATATTCCACTATATAAATCATTTATTCCTTTATCTAAGGCACTAACACCATTATATAGTGTATCTAAAGAACTCACAATTTTATTTAAAGAAACATCTTTAACTTGGTTCGCTACTTCACTAGCAAGAGTTTGCGAAATATTTTCAGCAGTTTGTAAAGCGGACTTTTCACTAACAGAAATTGCTACTTGTTTAGAAACATTCTCCGCAACAAAGTTGGAAGTTTTCAAAGCTGTATCAGTTACTTGTTTAGTTATGGTATCTTGCAATAATTTAGCATTTTCTAAATTAATTCCATTTTGAGTTAATGCCCCACAAGCCATCTCATTACCTTGTAAACAAGCACCATAATAGTTAAGATTTTCACTACCACCTAAATATGCTCCCATAATATTCATAACTGATTCCGTAACATATTTTTCAATTTCTTTCTTACTAGATTCATCAGTGTTAATCATATTTTTAACTTCATTCCAAGTATCACTCGCAATTTTATCTTGATATTCTTTGGTAAATGTTTCTTTTACTTTAGCAGTAGTTTCTTTTTTAATGCCATTTAATTGCTCAGTGGTTAAAGCATCACTAGTTGTAGTTAAACTTTTAATTGATGACTCCAATCCTTCTTTTAATTTATTACTACCATTAGATACTTCTTTGGCTCCTTCTTCAATTTTATTCATATTTTCTTGTAAAGAATCGACATTTTGATAAATACTATCCATCTTGGTAAATATTTTTAAATCATCACTATCGATTAATTTTGGCGTAATAACACTATAAATACTGGCTAGTTCAAAATTAGTTGTTTCATAACTAATAGTTACTTCGTTCATTCCTTTTAATTCATCTAATTTCAAACTTTCATATAATCCCGGCAAGGACATACCTACAACAATATTTTTAGTACCATTAGCAATTACTTTACCATTATTAATTTTTACATTACTATTTACTTTACTATCTAAAATTGTTCCTAGAGTTACTATAAAAGGCGTATATAAAGTTTCTTTCTTACCATCAATAGTTACAGTATTTTTAAGGTTATTAGTATATTTTAAAGTAATTGTTACTTTACCACTTTGACCAAGCATTTCGGAAACTTTCTTTTCTTTACCATCTAGTTTATAAGTTATGTCTAAATTAATAGGTAATTTTTTATTAGTGGTTCCTTCATAAAAGATATCATTACCTAAAGTTTGCCAAGTTAATTTATTACCATCTTTTTTAAAAGTACTAGCGTCATTAATATTTAAGATATTTTCTAGTTCGGAATAGTCTTCTAAAGTAGTTAATTTTTTCGTATTTAAAATTTGATTATTAACGAAAACGGTTTTAACACTGCCATCTTCATTTAATTTCGTATAGACTGTTTCATTTTTAGTTAGGGCAAGAGTTCCGATTGGGTAAGTAACAACCCCAAATAACATAACCCACACTGCTACTTTTGTAGCTATCTTTTTAAAACTTTTTCTCATATTTTTATCTTTCCTTTCTTTTAAAGTTGTTTGCATTATTAATTTATCAAAGATTAACAGCACTCCTGGTAAAATCATAATAACTACCAACATACTTACAATAGCTCCTCTGGCAATAAGGGCACAAAGAGCACCGATCATTTCAATTTTTGAATAAATACCAACCCCAAAGGTTGCTGCAAAGAAACACATGCCACTTGTCAAAATAGATGTTCCACAATAATCCATTGTTTCTAACATCGCGGTATTTTTATCTTTACCTTCTCTTCTTTTTCTTAAATAAGTTGTCGTCATTAATATAGCATAATCAATCGTGGCTCCAAGTTGAATAGTTCCTAAAACAATCGGCGCAATAAATGGTAAGGTAGTGCCACTAAAGTAAGAGAAACTCATATTAGTAAATATAGCAAATTCAATTGCAATAATCAGTAAGAATGGTAAACTTATTGATTTTAAGACAAAGAATAAAATGATAAAGATACAAACAATTGAAGCAACATTAACATTTTGAAAATCGATATCACAGATATTAACTAAGTCTTTCATAAGTGGTCCTTCACCAGCTACTATGGCTTTAGTATCATACTTTTTAACAATATCATTAATTGTATCTATTTGGTTATTTAACTCATCTGTTGCGGTTTCATATTGCGAATTTAATAAAATCATTTGATAATCTTCATTTTGAACTAATTTTAATAAATCATCATCTAACATATTCTTCGTAATTCCAGTATTCTCTAACTTACTTAAAGATAATACCCATTCAATACCTTTGGTTTCTTCTAGAGTTTCTGTCATTTCTAAAACATCAGAAGTTAATAAATTTTTATCCGTTAAAATAATTATGGGACTTACAATGTTATAATCATTTTTTAATATTTCATTAGTTTTAATACTTTCTAAAGTATTTGGTAATGATTTATCTAATTTATAATAGACCGGTACTTTGGTATAGGCTAAATATGTAGGAATTAATAATAATAAAAATAAAATGAAAACTGGTACTTTATGCTTAATAATGAATCTATTAAATGTAGTAAAACTTAAAGATAATTTTCGGTGTTTAGTTTTTTCAATTAAATTATCAAATAATAAAAGTAAACTAGGAAATAATGTTAAAACACAAATAACACCGATTAAGACACCTTTCGCCATAACAATTCCTAAATCTTTACCTAAAGTAAGTTGCATAGTGCATAAAACTAAGAAACCCGCAATAGTAGTAAGGGAACTACCCGCCACAGATGATAATGTTTCCTCTATTGCTTCTTTCATCGCCGTTGTTTTCGAAGTCAATATTTTTTTCTTACTTTGGTAGGAATGATATAAGAAAATCGAAAAGTCTGTGGTAACTCCAAGTTGTAAGACCGCTACTAAAGCTTTAGTAATGTAGGAGATTTCTCCAAATACAATATTGCTTCCAAGATTAAAGACTATGGCAAATCCAATGTTTAATAAAAGAAGTATTGGAACAATATAAGAATCTAAGGCTAATTCTAACACTAATAAACATAAGATTACCGCAATAACAACATATATCGCAATTTCTTTTTCTGATAAGTTCATTGTATCTAAAACCATTGAACTCATCCCACCTTGACTAACATCCTTAGATATTTCTCTAATTTCTGAAACCGCATTTAAAGTTCTCGTACTCGATGTGGAATCAGCAAAAGTAATAATTAATAAATCACTATTTTCTTTATGAACTTTTGAGACTATATCTTCAGGTAACATATCAAGGGGAATGTTCGTTCCTACTGCATCATAAATACTAGCTACCTCATTAACACCATCTACTTCTTTAATTTTTTCTTCTAACTCTAAAATATCTTTACTAGGCATATTATTAACGACCGCTAAAGAATATGACCCCATTTCAAAATCATCTGTTAATAAATTTTGGCCTTTAATTGTTTCAATATCTTCCGGTAAATAAACTAATATATCATAGTTTACCTTTGTTAAATGCATTCCAATAAAAGATAAAACTAGTAAGATACAAGATGCAATTAAAACTAATTTTTGATGTTTACAAATAAAATCAGTTATCCGTTTCATCTAATTTCCTCCCATTCGCTAAATATCTTATGTCGAAAAAGGTATTTAATCCACTAACATATTTGGTTTTTTGTTGGTTATCCAACATTTTTTAAAAAACATACCATTAAATAAACAACACTTGTATTTATATCTTTACTTTTTAAAACGATATTTGTATAATTAACTTGGTGATGAAAAGTGGAATCAAAAAAAGATTTAAGGATAGTTAAAACCCAAAATGCTTTATATAATTCTTTAATAAAATTAATTAAAGATAAACCTTTTGAAGAAATAAA
>CANQHT010000002.1 GCA_947623705.1 uncultured Bacilli bacterium | reverse complement strand
GCTTGCTTGTTCTTTCTTCTTCGACATTTGTTCGCTTATTTTTAGCAATATTTTTGTTGTATGACTTTCCTATTATACAAGATAATGAGTTAATCATTCTTTTAATGGATACTGGTAGTCATAGTAATTTATTTTAAATTAAAATATGATGTAACCTTTTATAGATTACACCATATTTTTTTAAACTAATTTTTTATAATAATTATATCTTCTAATTGCGTTCTCTTTTTGATTTTCAAGTAATTCTTTAGCCAAATTAGCATCTTTTATCTTTAAGGCTTTAAATCTTACTTCATTATCTAAGAATTCTTCATACCGATCAAAATCTGGTTCTTTACTATCAATATATAATTTATCTTCTTCTGGTACATAACGCATTAAAATATTATAACCAACATCTACTGATAATTTTTCTTCGCTAATTGAACAAGACATACCATCTTTTATACCATGTTCTACACATGGTGAATAAGCAATAATAATGGCTGGTCCTTGATGATTCATCGCTTCCTTCATAACTTTAATAGCTTGCATTGGATTACTGCCTAAAGAAATACTAGCGACATAACAATTAGGATAGCACATCGCAATTTTAAATAAATCTTTTTTAAATGTTTTCTTACCAGCATCAGCAAATTCACAAACAGCTCCCATTTTACTTGATTTACTAGATTGACCACCTGTATTAGAATATACTTCAGTATCTAAAACTAAACATTTAACATTTTCATTTTGACTCAAGACATGATCAAGACCCCCAAAGCCAATATCATAAGCCCAACCATCACCACCAAAAGCCCAAACAACTCGTGATGGAATATATTCTAATAAATCTTGTAAATCATTAGGTATCTCTTTATCTTTTAATTCATTAAAAACTTTTCTAGTTACTTCATGATTATCCATATTATTTAACCAAAGATTAAATAGTTCTTTAACATCATCTTTAACGGAATCAAGACTTAATTCCATAATTTCTTTAATTCTATTTCTTTTATTTCTATATGATGAATGAATACCATAAGCAAATTCGGCATTATCTTCAAATAGGGAATTAGCCCAAGGAATACTATAAGGAGTTGAAGGAGCACTACCACCATAAATAGATGAACAACCCGTTGCATTAGCTACTACTAATTCATCCCCAAATAATTGGGTTAAAAGTTTGATATAAGGCGTTTCGCCACAACCAGCACAAGCCCCACTAAACTTAAATTTCGCACTTTTTAAACTTGCTCCATTCAAAGTAAATTTATCAAGTACTTCTGGATTTTCATAACTATCAAAATATTTTTCAACCATCCTTCTATTTTCTTCACTACCATTACCAAAACTTAAGGCTTTGGTTGGACAATTTTTAATACAAACTCCACAACCAGTACAATCACTTTCACTTATCGCTAAATAATAATGATATTCTTTGTTAGTAATTAACTCTTTACCAACATTTTCTTTTAAAACTAAAGGTTTAATAACTCCATGTGGGCAGAAAATATTACAACGCCCACATTCAATACATTTTTCTAAATCCCAAACTGGTACTTGATAAGCCGTATTTCTTTTTTCATACTTAGTTAAATCCGTTGGAAAAGCCCCACTTCTATAAGGAATAAGTTCACTAACTTTTAAAGTATTGCCTTCTCTTCTATTTATTTTATCAAAGATATTATAATCTTTTTCTTCATCATTACTATTGGTGGTAATATTATCTAAAACTTGTAAATTATCTAAAGAAGATTTTAAAGCATTTAAATTATTATTAATAACATCTTCTCCCTTAGTTAAGAATGTTTTTCTAACTAGTTCACATACCTTTTCATAACCATTTTCAATATTTAAAAGTTTTAAAATAATAACTTCCATTATTTTATTTATTTTACCGGGAATATTATTTTCTAAAGCAATCTTCGAAGCATCAATATAATATACAGTTATATTCTTTTTATTTATTACTTCTTTTACTTTATTAGGTAAGAAATTATTTAAATCTTCGCCACTTTTACTCGTATTAATTAATAATATTCCATCTTTTTTAATACTATCTAAAATATTAAACTTTTTAAAATATTCTTCTTTGGTTACGACCACTAATTCGGGATTTAAAACATAATAAGGTGCATTGATAACTTTATCACTCCATCTTAAATTAGATACCGTAACTCCGCCACTTTTTTTAGAATCATACTCATAATAACCTTGAACATAATTATCATAACTAGCAATTATTTTTAACATTTCTTTAGAAGCACTAACCATGCCATCAGATCCAAAGCCAAATATTTTGGCTTCTTTACAATCTAAAGTTATTTCATAATTTTCATCTTTTAAAGAAAGATTCGTGACATCATCTGTAATACCAATTGTAAAATTATTTTTAGGACTTTCTTCAAGCATTTTAAAGACACTATAAATATGACTTGGTGTCGTATTTTTACTAGATAAACCATAACGACCACCAACAATCGTAATATCTTTATCTTTTAGAGCACTAACAATATCTAAGTATAGAGGTTCCCCAATACTACCGGCCTCTTTAGTTCGATCTAAAACTGCCATTCTTTTAACTGTCTTTGGTAATACATCAAGTAAGTATTTAACACTGAAAGGACGATATAAATGAACATTAATTAAACCTAATTTATGCCCTTTTTTATTTAAATCATCAATAACTAATTTAATGGTATCCGTAACACTACCCATAGCAACAATAACATTTTCGGCCATTTCATCACCATAATAATTAAATGGTTTATAATCGGTATGCATTATTTCATTAATATTTTGCATATAACCATTAACTATTTCGGGCATTTTATTATATAGTTCATTTCTTGCTTCTACAGATTGAAAATAAATATCTTCATTTTCGGCCATTCCATATTGTTTATTACAGCCAACATTTAAACTTATATCTTTAAAGTCTTTTAAACTATCCCAAGGAATTAATTTTAAAAGTTCTTTTTCATCTAACTCTTCAATAGTATTTAACTCATGACTAGTTCTAAAGCCATCAAAGAAATGCACAAAAGGTAAACTTCCTTTTATTGCTGATAAATGCGCAACAGCAGCTAGATTTTGGGCATCAAAAACATTAGATGATGAAAGCATACAAAATCCCGTATCACGAGTTGCATAAATATCGGAATGATCGCCAAAAATTGATAAAGCATGCGTTGCCACAGTTCTACTTGCCACATGCATAACCCCCGGTAAGCATTCACCAGCAATTTTATACATATTAGGTATCATTAACAAAAGTCCTTGACTAGCGGTAAAAGTAGAAGCTAAAGATCCTGAAAGTAAAGCGCCGTGAAAAGTACCAGCAGCTCCTGCTTCACTTTGCATTTCAATAACTTTAGGTTTACTATTATATAAATTTTTTAAATCAGTATGCGTTAATAAATCCACATTACTCGCCATTGGACTAGATGGTGTAATTGGATAAATACTACATAATTCACTAAAAAAATACGCTATCTTACTACAGGCTAAATTGCCATCAACTTGTTTTTTCAATATAATCACCTATTTAAATTATAAAATAAAAAGACTAGATTTACTAGTCAATATTTTTTTTATTTAATCTATCTTCAATTTTCATAAGCCGATTATATTTAGAAATTCTCTCTCCTCGACAAACTGAACCAGTTTTAATAAAAGGTATACCAAACCCAACTGCTAAATCTGCAATAAAAGTATCTTCTGTTTCGCCACTTCTATGACTAATTACAGTTTTATAATTATTCTTTTTCGCGGTAATAATTGTTTTTGTCATTTCGGAAATTGTTCCAATTTGATTGGCTTTAAGTAAAATAGCATTACCTGCTCTTTGATTAATACCTTTTTCTAAAAGGGCAGCATTAGTACAGAAATAATCATCACCAACAAGCATTATTTTATCACCAACTAAAGCCGTAAGAACTCCTAAAGATTCTAAATCATTTTCTTCAAATGGGTCTTCAATACTAATAATTGGATAATTTCTAATTAAATCTAAATAATATTTGACTAAATCATTAGCATTTAATTCTTGATTATCGATATGATAAACATTTTTATCTTTATCATATAATTCGCTAGCTGCTACATCTAAGGCAATTAAAACATCTTTTCCAGGATGATAGTTAGATTCATTAATGGCATCCATAATTAAATCTAAGGCATCAGTAGTCTTACTTAAATTCGGAGCAAAACCACCTTCATCACCAACTCCTGTTGATAGTCCTTTTTTCTTTAAAATACTTTTTAAAGTATAAAATATTTCTGATGCGGCTTCAATTCTTTTAGCTTCCCCTTTAACAATAGGTACAATCATAAATTCTTGGACATCTAAATTATTATCAGCATGTACTCCCCCATTTATAATATTAACCATCGGAATTGGTAAACTTACTTTACCATAAGTTATATATTCATATAATTCTTTATTTTGAAGTTTAGCTAAACATTTTAAAGAAGCAAGAGAAACCGCTAACATAGCATTAGCTCCTAAATTACTTTTATTAGGAGTACCATCTAATTTTAATAAAGTTTTATCAACCATAACTTGATCTAATTTTTGCCCAATTAAAGCATTTCTTATGGTCGTATTAACATTTTCGACTGCTTTTAAAACTCCTTTACCAAAATATCTTGTATTATCATTATCTCTTAACTCTAAAGCTTCTTTAGAACCAGTTGATGCCCCACTTGGTACACTAGCAACAGCCCTTATATTATTTGCTAAAACCATCTCTACTTCCACTGTAGGATTACCCCGACTATCAAGTATCTCACGAGCATAAATATCTTTTATATTCATTTTACAACCACCTAATTTTAGTATAACCAACTTAAAATAATTTAACAATATAAAAAAAGATGCTTTACACATCTCTTTACTTTAAAATTTATATAATTATAAATTAATTTTTATTTGCTTCTATTTTTGCATAATCAATTTCAAACGGTTCAGATAGTGTTCCTTCACCATTTAATTCAATTTTGTTGGATAGATAAAATACAGGTCGAATTGCACTTTGAACATCCAAATTGTAGTGACCACTACTACCATCTGCAGCAATGCGCCACGCACCATAATTGTTTCGTGTTGGGCGAAATCCAAAGCGACCAATTGTAAATTCGTAACCTTCATAAATTTTATTGGCAGTCAGACTTGGATGAGTTATTTCATTATTATTTAAATGTATCCAACCATTTATTGCATACTCTTTATTTTCTGGATTTCCTGCATCTTCTTCATTCGTTTTATAAGCATACATATAATCTGATATATACATTAATCCTAATGGGGCTTCTATTCTATCACTCCATTTTTCTCTTACGATTTCACTTTCTTCTTCTGTTTTTTTATTATATACTGCTTCATTATTTCCACTTTCGATTTCATATACTTTATCTCCATTATATACCTCAGAAAATGTATAACTATCTCCATATAACCAGGAGTGATTATTAACTATTATACTTTTTAGATTTTCATTTAAACTATAATAATATGAATTTGTATCATTTAAATTTGGTTCTGTTGAATTTTCACTTTTACCATTTAATTTTTGATAAATTAAACTTTGGGGCCAATTGATATCTATTTGAAGATCACTCCACCATTTAACTGATTCAGTTAAAGCCGTTTTCTTTATAACTTTTAATTCTCCATTTTCATTTATACCAATAATTCGATACATATCATCATTCGTATCGGCATTACATTCTTCAGTCTTACAACAATTATCTCCTAAACATATATAATTTCTTATGTCATCAGTATATATTCCTTGATATCGATACATATCTCCAACTATATTTTTGCTTAAAGCATTTATTGTATCTTTACTCCTTAAATATTCTAAATTTATATTTTTATCAAAATAAAGTGTGCAATATACTGTTTTACTACTTGTTATGGTTATCCTATTACCCATACTATTTATGGCATTTTCAATAAGATTATCATTTTCATCAACACACTTACTTAAATTGTTATTTACATAATATCCTTCAGGAAACAAACTATCCCCTTTATATTCAACATATTCATTATCTTCTTTTATAAACATAGCAAATTGTTTCTTTTCTACTTTATTCTCTTCTTTATTTATTTCTTTATGTAAAAAAGACTGGTATGTTAAACTACCCATTATTAATTCAACCACAAGTAAAAATGTTATCAATATTTTTTTACTATTTAATCTCATAAGACATACCTTCTATCCTATGAATTTATTATAAAATATTACCCCCCCAGTCAACCTAAAATTAAAAAAACAATCAAATTTGATTGCCCCTTTTGAATTATTTTAATAATTTTTTATATTTTTTTCTAATAAGAAGATCATCAACAATATTGATAAGTCCAAGACCAATTAAACCAAGACCAACCGTACCAATAACGGCTCTTCCTTTGGCAAAGAAACTCGTTATACCTAAGGCTAAGAATAAAACACCGATAACAACATTTAATAACCAAGAGTCTTCTTTAAACTTTTTGAATAAAATACCATAATTAACTTTTTGGGCTCCACTTACAATAAAGTAAATACCTAAAACAATGGATAATACATTACCTAAGAACATCGCTAGTATACCAACAACTACTAAAATAATACCATATATTAAATTGTTATTAAATAAATGAATTTTATCTCTTTTAATAAATGAATATATTTGATTAGCCCCACTCAATATTAAGACAAGACCAGTAAGAATAGATGCTATTAAATTGCTCATATCAGGCAAAAAATAAAACACTAAGCCCATAATAACATAAACAAGAGATATTCCCATATCAATTAGAGTTACATAATTAAATATTCCTTCAACTTTTCCTAAAAATTTTTCTATCATATACTATCACCACTTAAATTATACTAATTTTTTCTTCCTTAATCAAGATTTTTATGTTATAATATTTCTCCTTATAGAAAGAGGTGGATTATGCATATTAAATCTTTAACTATTGAAGAGTTTACTAACTTTGAAAAAAATCATCCATTAAGTAGTTATTATCAAACAGTTAATTACGCCATGCTTTTAGCGGAAAGTAACTACGATTATGATTTAATTGGTTTAGTTAATGAAAATAATGACATTCTTGCTGCCTCAGTTATTCTAACCAAACAAATTGCTTTAAAAACTTATTATGGCTATGCTCCAAGAGGATTTTTAATTGATTATAGTAATGAAGCCTTATTTAAAACTTTTATTGAAGAATTAAAAAAATATTATGCTTCTAAAAATGTGGTTTTTATTAAAATAAATCCTAATTTACCTATTGGGGAAGTTAATAAAAAAACTTTTGCTACGGAATATAATGAAAACAAAAACTTTGTTAACTTATTTTTAAGAAATGATTGTAAAAAATTAATTGATAATTTATATTTTGAAGCCCAACTTCCGAGATTTAATGCTTATATTAATTTAAAAAATTTTAATAGTAAGAATTTAAGTAAGAATACTAAAAATAAAATTAAAAAAGGCATTAGAAAAGGTTTAACTTGTGATGTTTATTCTAAAGAATATATCTCTGAATTTTATAACATTATTAAAAATAAAGATGCTGAACACAATGAATTTTATTATCAAGATTTTTATACTGTATTTGATCGAGATAGTTCTATAGATTTATTCTTAGTAAGTATTGATTATAATGAATTTTTACAAAATAGTGAATATGTTTATAATGAGGAATTAGAAAGAAATGCTAATTTAAATAAGCGGATTACTCAAAAGAACGGCGAAAAATATATTAATGCGAAAATGAATAGTGATCGGATCCTTCTTTCATATAAAAATGATATTATGGAAGCTAGTAAAGGCATGACAGATGATAAGAAAATCTTTTTAGCAGGAGCCTTAGTTATTAAACATAATAATATGGTAACGATTGTTTCTAGTGCTTATGATAAAGAATATAAAAGATTTGCACCCAATTATTTCTTACATTATAGTATTATTAAATATTATCAAGATAAATATGATATTTTAGATTTAAATGGGATAACCGGAGACTTTACGAAAGAAAATCCTTATGAGGGATTAAATCGTTTCAAATTAGGTTTTAATCCGCAAGTATTTGAATTTATTGGCGAGTTTGATTTTATTATTAATAAAAGAATGTATGATTATTTATTAAGAAAGGGAACTTTAGCTAAAATATTCAATAAAGACAATTTAAAATAAAAAGTAACTATTTAATTAGTTACATTTTTTTTGGAACATTAATAGCTAAAATATTTAAAAGTAACATATTTACTTCGTAAACTATCTTAGTTAAGTATAACCAGGAGGTTTGTTTATCTTTATTTTCTTCCTTTAAAATAATATTTTCGGTATAGAAACGATTATAACATGTAGTTAATTTATATAAATAATCGGTTATATCATTTAAAGATTTACTATTAAAAGCACTCATTAATATTTTATCTAAATTATTTAAAGTTAAAATAACATTCCTATCATATTCATTAGCAATTACCTTTATTTCATTGTATTCTATATTATTTTCATGAGCTTTATTTAAAAGAGATTTCATTCTTATCGTAGAATATAAAATAAAAGGTCCCGTTTTACCATCTAAATCACAAAATTTATCTAAATCAAAATTGTAATCAGTTTCTCTTACTGGTAGTAAATCCGCATATTTAATGGTTGATATGGCAATTTTTTCAGCAATATCATTTCTTGTTTCTTCTTCACTATCTAAAACATTAGCATTAAGTCTTTTTAAACATTCTGCCTTTACTTCATCTAGTAAAGTAACAAGATTCATAACTCCACCATCTCTAGTTTTAAATGGTTTCCCATCTTTACCGTTCATGGTACCAAAACCCGCAAAAACTAAATTAGTGTTTGGTGAAATATTGGCCTTTTCACTAGCTCTAAAAACTTGAGTAAAGTGAAGTGTTTGTCTTTTATCCGCAATATACCATATTTCATCAGGGTTATAATTTTTTACTCGGTCATAAATTGTAGCAAGTTCGGTTGTACTATAAAGAATACCACCATCAGATTTAATTAATAACATTGGAGGAATTTCTAGTTTGTCATCTTCTTTAGAAACATCAATAACTTTGGCCCCTTCACTTTCATAAACAATATTTAATTTATCTAAATAATTAAGAAGTTCTGGAACTATCCCTTCAGCATCCATTTCCCCTTTATATAAATCAAAACTCGCATTTAAACGATCATATATCTTTTTAATATCGGCTTTAGATACAGCCATAATTTGTTCCCATAAAGCATAGATACCTTTTTCTTTATTTTGTAATCTTTTCGTCATTTCTTGAGCTTCTTTTAAATAATTTTCATCTTCTTTAGCCAGTCCTGATGCATAAGGATAAATTTCTTCTAGTAAAGCATTGGTTATTGGTGCTTTAAAATATCCACCATTATAATCTTCTTTAAAAAATGGCCAATCCGGATATCTTTTTGATAATTCTAAAATAACTAGTCCTAAAGGACGACCCCAATCCCCTAAATGGGTATCGGAAATAGTCTTATAACCTAAAAATTCACATAATCTTTTTAAGGCTTCGCCAATATTAACACTTCTTAAATGCCCAACATGTAAACTTTTAGCTACATTCGCTCCACCATAATCTAAAAAAATTAATTTATCTTTCTTTGGATAATTATAATCGTTTATATTTGTAAATTCAATTAAGGCATCATCACTTATTTTTAAATTAATAAAACCGGGACCAGCAACATTGACATCTTTAAAAAATTTATCTTCTTTTAAAATATTAACAACATCATTCGCAATTTCAACAGGATTTTTATGATAAACTTTAGCAAGAGGCATAATGCCATTAAATTGATAATCCCCGAGTTCTTTTAAATTACCTTCATTAACTACAACATTATCTACTTCATAATGACATTTTTCTAAAGCATTACTTATTTTATTTTCTAATATTTTATATATACTTTTCATACATTTCCTCTTTTCCTAGAAACTAACTACTTGTATTTTAACAAATTATAAATTAATAAACAACAAAATCAAAAGAAAAAAGAAAAAGAAATTTTTTAATTTTTACTGCAATTTTTCAAAAAAAATAGCGAAAAGCGGCAAAAAAGTGGCGAAAAGCGGCAAAAAAGTAGCAAAAAGCGGCAAAAAAGCAGCAAAAAGTGACAAAAAAATTTACTTTCAAAAAAAACAAGTGAAAAAATCACTTATTCTTTGTTATTAAAAACTATTCTTCAACTACTTTAGTTTTACTTATAATATCTTGTAATCCTTTTTTATCTTTTCTTACCCATATCATTATTAAAGAAGCAATCGCTATACCTGCAAAAATATAAGTTATTCCCATATTAACATATAAGAATTTACTTTTAGGAATTATAAAGACTAAAATACTATTTAATATGAGAGGAATAATACTTCCAAGATAAACATAATACATACTTAAACATCTTTTAAAAGTATCTAGTAAAGTTACTGGTTCATCATCTTCTCTAACCAATTTAATCTTCATAATTTTTCGACCTAGCGTTTGACCATTATTAAATTTTTGAAAAACTACAAAATAACCAATTATACAAAGAACAATAACAACATTATAACTAACACTATATTTAGTAACATAGTAGAAATTATCATTATTTTGTTTTAACATTTCTTCACTAGTTATATCACCATTATAAAAGTCTTCCGCTACGGTATTATATTTTTCCATATATTCCATATATTTATCATAAGTTGGGTTTAAAAATTTAATACCCACAATTAAACTAATTACAACATAGACAAATAATATATCTAATAAATAAGCACATATTCTTTTACTAACTTTAACACTATTTTCCATATTGATCCTTAATTTTGTGGTAAACTAGAAGATAATTTAACTTTTAGTGTAACTTCTTTACCTCTTCTGTTAACTTTAACATTAATTGTATCGCCAATTTTATGTTTATATAATTCATATCTTAAATAAGCGGCATTACTAATCTTAGTATTATTTATTTCAATAATAACATCATCAACTTTAATACCACCTTTTTCAGCTGCACTACCTTCTTCTACCCCTGCAACAAAGACACCTTCCGTTATATCATATTCTTTAAAGAAATTATAATAACGATAATCAGACATTTTACTTTCGACATCAATTCTAGAAATACCTAAATAAGGGAATTCACTATGTTCACCATTAATAATCTCTTCGGCTTTTTCAACGGCAGATTCAATTGGAATAGCAAAGCCCATTCCTTCAACACCAGTAGAACTTATCTTAGCAGAGATTACCCCAATAACATCACCATTAGAATTACATAAAGGTCCACCGGAATTACCACTGTTAACAGCAGCATCTGTTTGTAAAACATTCATAATAAAGTCATCATTATCAACTGGTACTTCGACAAGTCTTTCTTTACCAGAAATAATTCCTCTTGTGACTGTCCATGAGTAAACATTATCTAAAGGGGCACCTACGGTAAATGTAGTATCGCCTACTCTTAAAGTTTCCGTTTTACCAGTTTCAACAGGTTTTATTCCTTCTTTTTCTTCAACTTCTAATAAAGCAATATCGGCATATTTATCACTACCTAAAAGTTTCGCTGTAACTACTTCACCATCACTATAAGTAACTTTAAAATTATCCCCATTTTCAATAACATGATGGTTAGTTATAATATAAAATTTATCTTTTTCTACTTTATAAACAAACCCACTACCAAATGATCTCGCAGTATCTCCTTTATAGTTAGTAACAATTACCACTGAATCATATACTTTTTCAACCGCATCCGCAATTCCTTCATCCGTAACGGTAACATCTTTTTCAATTTTCGTTATTGTTTCTTTAAATAAAGCCGGGAACTTATAAATAATTCCATAAGCTAAAAATATTCCTAAAAATAATATAAATAAGGTATATACTACCATTCTTGTTTTTTTACTTGAACTTTGTTTCATTATCTCACTATCTCCTTATAATTTAATGGGAATCCCATTTCATTTAAAACATCTTTTATTTCAATGGCTACTAATTTACCATCTAAAACATCTAATTCATAACTTATTTCATTCATCATCATAATAAAATCTTCTTCTTTTAAGATTTGTTTAAGTATTATAATAATAGCAAATAAATCACTTACACCATATATATACTCGCCTTCTTCATCCATTGGAATATTTAAAATGTCGTGATATTTTGTGTGTTCAATTTTCTTATGAGTATGATTATTATAGCAAATATCTTCATGAGCACATAGATTACGATAATTAGCTAGTATTGGTAAATAATCCACTAATTCATGAACTCTAATGCCATAAATATTCGCAATTTCCTCCTGATCTTCTCTTTGTAAAATTGAATATAACTCCCCAACAATGCCAAAAGATAAAACTTTAACTACAATCCATAACGGAATATAACCATAATTGTTAATATAGTGGCTAGTCGCTGCGTGCTGTTTACCATTAACACTTATCTGGCGTTTCATCTTTCTAAGTAAATCATTGATTTGTCTAGTTTTACTACTGTCTTTAACAAAATTATCCGCATTTAAATAGTTCTGTTCTTTAAAACCATGATTTTTACTCATTACATAGGAAAGAATACTTTTTAAGTTGTTTTCCACAATTAAAATATTTTTGAAAAGAATATTTCTTAACTGCCGGTCAAAATTAAATAAACCATAGATTTCTCTAAAATTGGTTCCGGATAAAAATTTCCTGCTCCCATCTTTTCTTAAAAATAAATGCCTATAACCACTTAAAAAGAAATAGTTCTCTCTAAGTAAGACTTCTTTAGCATAATCAATATCATCAATAACTAGGCCTTTTCCTTGTAATATTTCAATTTGCTCATCTAAATTTTTAAATGTCTTAGACCCCATATCTTATTCACCTAAATTCAATTATACCATAAGAAGTGATTTAAATATATCTATTTTTGTTGTATTTTTAATATAATTTTTGTGATAATTAAGTGAAATATTTAATATATTGCAACTAAATAATTATTATTTTATAATATAGTTAAGATAAAAATATCTAAGAAAAGAGTGATTTATATGAAATACAATTTAAATACTAAAAGAGTTTTTAAAGTAATTGGTGTTCAACTTATCTTTATTATTTTACTTATATTAACAATTCTGATGTATTTAGATTCAACTAATACAGAAAAAGTCAAAACTATTGCGCTATTATTACTTATTGATATACCGGCTTATGTTCTATTTACTGGTGGTCTTGGTCTTTTAATAGTAATATATTTAAATATAAGAATTCTTCTTTATAATAAAAAAGAAATATTGACAGTTACTAATGATTCAATAATTTATGATAGTTTTATGAATGGTAAAATTACCATAAATAAAGAAAATATAATTAAAATATATCCTACTATTCATCGAGATGATTACATTATTAGAAATAAATACTTAGGAATAGTTACTAATCAAGAAATTAATCAAAGACATCGAAATTTATTAAAAATATTCCGCATTAGAAATGATCAAAAGCTTATCTATATTAATTTAAGTGAACTTGATAGTGATCCTGAAAAAATTGCTTTTAATATTGAAAACACTTTAAATATACCAATTAATAAAAAAGAAAAAAATAGCTATTTCGGAAAAAATATTTATCCTATAGATAAATTATAAGATTAAAGGAAGGTAAAATGCCGACATTATATACGCATTATAAAATAGGGAAGAAAGTCTTAGACAAATTAGATAAACCTCTAAAAGAAAATATTCAAAAAAATATTAATTATTACTATATTTTTAATCAAGGATTTGATAATTTATATTATTACCATAAACATTGGGAATATTATAAGAATTTTGGAATAAAGGCCCATAAAAATAATGTTGATATCTTTTTTAAAAGTTTAATTCAATATATAAAGATGAATAATTTAGATAATGATTATAGTATTATTTATGGCTTTCTTAATCATTATATAACTGATACTTTATTACACCCGTATATAAACTTTCAAGTTAAAAATTTAGTTATTAAACATTCTAGAATTGAATATATGCTCGATTATGCTTTAAGTAATTATTTACAGAAGAGAAATTTACAAGGCCATGATTATAAAATAATGTTACCAAAAATAAAGTTTACTAAAGATTTAAGTAATTTAGTTACTTATGCTTTTAAAGAGGCTTATAATGAAGATAATATTGGTAAAATTATGGCTGGCTCTATACGGAATGGTTATTATATCCATAGATATTTTGTTTTAGATAATAAAGGTATTAAAAGGCATTTTTATAAAATTGTCGATAAGTTAGTAAAAAAAGATGAAACATTTAGTGATAATACTTATTATATTACGAGTTTTGATGAGAGATTATTAAATAAAGATCATAACAAATGGAAACATCCTAAAAAGGATGAAGAATATACTTATTCTTTAGAAGATTTATTTAAAATAACAATTGATTTATGTATTAAAATGAATACTTTAGCTTATGAAGTTTTACACAATAATACCGATTTAGAAGAATTTCTAAAATTAGTAAGATTAATTGAACTTAAAAATATTCCAGAACTCCTTCAGCAATAGTTTTAGCAATCTTTTTTTGATAATCTTCAGTGACTAATTTTTTTCTTTCTTCCCCATTAGATAAAAAACCACATTCAATTAAAACTCCTGGTACTTTTAACTTATTATACATATAGGTTGTACTAGGAATTTTTTTAACTTCCCGGTCTCCTTTTAAATTTTTATTCATCACTTCTTGCATGACTTTAGCTAAGTTCTCATTATCTTTGTTATAAAACACTTGCGGACCCGAATAAGCAGCATTAGATAAATAATTAATATGAATACTTAAATAAAGGTCAGCATCACTTTCATTAATTAATTTAATGCGGTTGTCAAAATCACTTTTCTTGCGAAAATTTGCTTTAGGAGTGGATAAATCATAATCACCATCTCTTGTCATATAGACAGTTGCCCCCAAGGCCCCTAATTCATTTTGTAAAAATAAGGCAATATTTAAATTAATATCTTTTTCATAAATACTACCATAACTAGTACCCACATCTTTCGAACCGTGTGCTGGATACTGTTATACCAAATTAGGAACTACAAATATTCCAAACGATATTTATAGTTCTCTTTTTAGTTTCTTTATCAACTTTTCCCATAATGATTTTTGATATAAACGTTTCAACAACTAATCTATCTAACTTATCAATATGTTTATATTTTTTAAATATCTCTTGTTCATTTAATTGTTGTTGTTTCTTATTATTAAAAGAAATAATTAAATCTTCTATTTCTCTTAACCGATTATTAAAACGTTCTATCTCATCATTATATTTTGATTTTAATAGTATAAATTCTTGTGTAGTTATAACTTCGTTTGCTCTATCTTCATAAAGTAAGGTAAAGCGATTTGTATTATCTTTAATTTTTTTATCTAACATTATCTTTTCTTCTTGTAATGCCTTAATTTCATTTTCATAATTGGTGTTAACTTTTTTCTCATAATAACTTTTATTAAATTTTTCTTCATTATAATATTTGTCAATTTGTTTGTTTATTTCTTCTAAAACAACTTGTTCCAATACTTCAATACGAATTGATGAATTATTAGTACAACCAGTTTGACAAGTTCTTTTATTCGTTTTACAATGCAAATAATCTTTTTTAGTAGGGTTTTTACGAGGTCCACTTTTAGCAGTAGTTTTTTGAAAAATCTTTCCACACTCTGCACAATATACTTTTTGACTAAAAATATGTACTTCGCCGTTTTTGTCGGGTTTTGGTCTAGTATGAATAGTATCTATATTATCACAAGTTGCATTTGTTCTTGCCTCAAATTTTTGTCTTACAATTCTTGAAATAACTGGGTCAACAATTCTTTCGTGAGCACAAGCAATTATTGTTTGCTCGCTTCTTGGTAGTTTTCTTGCTTTCTTAATATTATAAGATATTGTTTCTGTTCTATTTTGAATAAGTAACCCATCATAAGTTTCATCTTTTAGTATCTTTCGTACGGTATCAATATTCCAAAATTCACTTCCATTTGGAGCTTTGCAACATTTAAACTTTGACCCTTGCAATTTCTTATATTTACTTGGTGTTGGTATATTATGTTCGTTAAGATACTTACATATTTTAAAGTAACCCGTACCATTTGCATATAGTTCATATATCTTTTGTACTATTTTAGCAGCTGGTGGGTCTGGTACTAAATGATACATATCGTTTGGGTCTTCTATATAACCATAACAAGCAAATGACCCTGTCCATTGTCCAGCTTGATTTTTACCTCTCAAAGTTGCTTTTGTGTTTATTGACTGCTCGGACAATTTATTTTCATCTACAATAGCCGTTATTTGCCTTTGTAATTTATTACCCTTTTGTGATGTATCGCTATGGTCTACAATGCTTAAAAACCTTATATTCCACTCAATAAATCTTTTGTGTAAATATCTTTCTATCATCTCAACATCTCTTGCAAAACGGGCTTGAGTTTTTGTAATGTATATATCACAATGTCCTTTTTCACAGAAGACTAGCGATTTATTCCACTCTGGTCTATTCTCATCAGCACCACTAATACCCTCTTCGTAAAATATTCCAACTACTTCTATTTCGTGTTCTTTACAATACTGTAAAAGTAATAATAATTGATTAAGAATACTTTTACTAGGTGTTGTATCTTTCTTTTGCATATCTTCAACTGATAAACGAAGATATAAAATCGCTCTTTTACCATAACCATTTTTATATACTATTTTATTACCATTTCCACACGTAAAACAAGTTGTATCATTTGGCTTTTTAATATCAAGTAGCTTTCTTATAAATTCTGTAACATATATTAGGTTATCCTCTACTAGCAATTCTTTTATTGCTTTGAACTCTACCGAACTTGTATAATCTTCTACCGAAACATTTTTAATATTATAATCTTGTGTATTATTATAAGAAGAAGTTTCACCACCTTTTAATTCTTCAAACATATAATTTTCCTTTCTTAATTATATGTTGAACTGAAATAATACAAGTAAATTATATCATAAATACTCATACTATTTTAGTCCCAAATTATCCTTTTGCTCTATTATCAAAAATAAAGTAGCTAATTTTTGATTAAAAAGTGTTATAAAATCTTCTTCTGTTTTTGTATCGGTTACAAATTCACTAGATACCACTATATCATATTTAGTCATATTTTAACCCCTTAATAAAAAGTATGTTATGGTATTTGTGAATATGAAAATCTTCTTCAATAATTGCCGTTTTGTTAAATTTCTTTATGTATATATCTTTTTTACTTAATTTATTTGTATATACTTGTGTTAACTTTTTCAAAGTGTATCACTCTCCTTAAAAATTTGAGGTTACACCTTACCTTTCCCTAGTAGTTTAACAAGTTATTATTTTTTGTTTTTAACAAGTTTATTATAATTTCTATAATTGATGATATTTATTGTTTTATTATCATAATTAGATATACGTAAAGTTTTTTCATAAGTTAAAACGGAATTACCTAGCTTTTGCATTATTTCATCTTCGGTAGCTGTATATACGTTAGGGCGTTTAATATTTTTACTTGTGCGATAAATTCTAAAACCTTTAGGATACAGTTTTAATCTTGCACCTTTAATAATAGCTTTATTAACTTTCTTTCCAGTTTCTTTTTCTAAATCTTCGCTTAAATCTAAATCTGTTAAGTATGCCGTTAAATACATACCTATATTGTCAACGTTTTTAAGAGATTTAGTTTTTGTAAAACCGTGACCCCATATTTTAGTTAATATATCATTTTTTATAAATGGAGCTTTTGTGTTAAATATATAAAGATTATGCTGATGATATGCACCTCTTGACTGACACTCTGTAGCTGAAATATATTCAAATTCATAAGGTAGATTATTTGTTTTTAAATATCTCTTAAATTTTTGATGGAATTTTCTTACATCTTGATATAATTGTTCTGCATTAGTCATATTTTCTTTATAAGTTAATGTAATAAAAAGAACTTTCTTATAATCTGTTATATTAGTATTAATAATATCACGTAAATTTTTCATAGTTCTTTTAATACTTGATTTATTGTCTTTTCTAGAAGTGGCAGAATTTGAAAAACACTTAATTTCTCCACTAGTTACTACCATATACTCTTTGCTATTTAATTTAACAATATTTCCACCAGTTTTATTAATTGCATACTTAACCTCTGTTTGATTTCCAGTTTCTTTAACCGTTACTTGACTTTCAGCATTTAAACCTATTTTAGGGTTATCTTTTAATTTCTCTATCTTCATAAAATTAAATAATATGTTTTTGTGTTATAAGATATCAAGTCAATATCGCCACTCTACGAGTGGCTACGTGGATCGTACTGGCTTCCACTTCGTTTCGCCGTACGGCCACGTTAACACATTTTGCTCCTTATAACATTATCAAACATTTCTTTTTCTTCTTCTGTAATTTTACCAACCTTAAAACGGGTCAATTTAGGGTTACCATCTTCGTAAAGATAACCATAACCTTGTGGGTTATTTTCAGTAATTTGACTTTGCAAATCTTTTCCTAATATCATATCTAATAAAATAGGAGAATTGTTTCCCAATATAGCTATTCGCTTAAACTGTTCACGGCTACCCCTAACAAAATAAGAAGAATCACACCTTTGTAATGATACAATAGGTATGACCTTTTTACTACGGCCAGCAAATAATAAATCTGCAACTTTATCTTTTATTTCTTCTGCCTCTTTTTTATCTAGAGAATTTAACAAAACAGCATATTCCTCTATTAGACATATAATAGTAGGTTTATCTTCGCTACTTTCTCCACTATTTAACCTTTCCATAAATATCTCGTGTACCTTTCTAATACCATCTATTGCATTAATTCCATAATAATTAGGACAATCTTTAAATTGTATAAAATCTTCGTTTTTTCTGTCATTAACAAAGACTAATACCTTTTCAAAATTTGCTTCATTTTCATTTTTATTTTTATTTTTACTTTTGGATACATTTAATATCAGCTTAACTAACTGCTGATAAGTGTAATATGTCTTACCCGACCCAGATGTCCCAACTACTAGGAGCGACTGAAAATTAGCCATAAATTGGTCTTCCGTATTCACTTGAAATAATTTAGGTTTAATATATTTCATTGGTGTACCATAAACATTTACATATTTAGTAGTACCATTTTTATATTCTATATAATCTATTTTAATATCGTATATCATTTCTAATTTGTCTTTATTTTCTTTAATTATAGATAATGGAATATTTTTCGTTTCTAGTACATAAATATTTTGGTTTTCTTCTGTTCCTTTAATAATATCAACACATCTCATAAATTCATTATTTCCATTTTTTAATTTAATATCTTCCATACCTTTTGTTTCTTTCTTTTTGTTAATCTTAAATCTTTTTAAAGTTATTATTAGTGCTATTAAAATTAAAGTTAAAATTATACCAAGACCATATTTATATACATAATATAATATTGAATTTTGTTTCAATTCCATAAAGTTAATTAAAATATATTCAGCTCTATGAAATATTAATTGTGCTAATACAATATATAACAATATAAATATTATTTTTAAATTAATATGATTAATTTTTTTTAAAATATTATTTTTCATAAATTTTTCCTTTCTCCCAATTTAGGGAAGAGAGAATTTAATCTCTCATAAAATTTTAGCTAGTAACTTCTTCTTTAAAATGAAGCATATTATCATTATAAAATTTGCTATATTCTTCTTTCTTTTCAATAGGTGCATAAACCATAGTCATATCATATAAATATTCAATTAAGGTATGCCATTTATTACAATTTCTTGAGTGAAGATACCAAGTTAAACACATACCCCAATATGCCTCGTGATGTCTAGAGCAATCATTTACCATTTCTCCGACATTTAAGAATTCATTATAGCTTGATAAAGCTTTAGCTATCTCACCATCTTTTCTAAAATTTTCAGCTTTATTAAAAATCTCATCTAATTTATTCTTTATATTCATATCTTTTTTAATATATACCATAATTAGTCCTTTCTGTCCCCGTAGGGACGAGAGCAATTAAGCTCTCCTATTCTTTAATAACTTTAATATCATCTACTGTTACCGTAAACCCTAGCTGATTATTCATTACATAAGGTTTAGCAACAGCACCAACTAAAGCAACACCAACAATGTCGCCCTCTTGTGGAGCAGATACAAATTGTTTATCTGTCTTAATTTGAAAAGTACGTAAACGCTTATCAAAACAAACAATCGTATTTACAAAATATGTTTCATCAGTTCTAGCACCATCTACATATTTTCGCTTTTCTTCTACGTTCACAAGACCAAAATTATTTCCAAAGGTGGCTTTAAAATCTACCACAATATCATTAATTTTGAAAATCATAGTTTTTCCTCCTATTCGTTAAATTTTTTAAAATCAAGAGAATTGTGTCACAAATTTATATATGATATAATATCTCTTGAAATCAAGCTTTTTATAGGCCTATATCTCGCTTGAGTAAGAACATTATATTACAAAATAATATGGTAAATAAATTATGTTGAAATGGTATTTATTTAAAAAAATTTGGTATTTATGAGAAAGGAAAAATTATGAAAGAAATTAAAAGAGATGAAAAGATACAAAAAATATTTGATGAAGACAAAGAAAAAAAAGCAGACAATTTTAGTGAAAATACCGAAGTAAAAGAAATTGCTAGAAATCGTGTAAAAGCTTTACAAAAAAATTTAGGACTGAAAGCTGAAGATTTTGTAAAAGATATTAATGGTTTTAGTGTTGAAACATTATATTCTATTGAAAAAGGAAATAGTGGCTTAACATTAGATAAAGCATTAAAAATTTCTAAAAAATTTAATGTTAGTTTAGATTATTTATTTGGTATTAGTGATTATATTAATGAAAAAGAAATTACAGCCGAAATTGCTTTTGAACAAATTTTTGATATTGAATTTCCGTTATGTGATGATAAGGAAGACCCTATGTTAATATTAAATTTTTCTACAAATGAATATTTATTAGAATACTTTTATAACAAAAAATTATTAGAACAAAAAAAGAATAATGGAGATATCCAACAAGATGAATTTGATTTTGAAGTTGAGAATTTAAGAGAGAAGTATTATAAAATCATTGTATCTCCATCAGTAAAAATTGCAAATTATAATTGTACAAGAATTGATAATAATTAATTATTCAAAAAAATTATAGACCACTTTAAATCTATAATTTTTTATTTTTCAGCAAAACCAATTTTTTACTGTCAATACTCCTTTATTACTATCCAAAGTTGCTAAACCCATAATATTATAATAAGTGCAATTTTTTGTAAGACTAGTACGATAAGAAAATATTGCAAATTTTTTATCACCTAAATCATACAATGGCGAAGGATATTCTTCGTTGACAAATAATAAAAACACTAAATTAAAGTAACCACCTATACAATGATAAACTAATGCATTATTTTCTTTTTCAAAATCTGTAATAATTTTATCAAGATTTTTTATGTTTTGGGTTTCAACAATTTTGTCAAATAAACTAGTATTAATTTTTCCTAATTCAAAATCTTCTAACACTTTTGGGTTTAAATTGAATAATTTTTCTAATTTCTTTAATTTTTTAATTGCTTCTTTTCTTTGAGCTTCTTTAAGTTTTTTTTCGTTCATAATAATATATCCTTTCAAATTTATTTTTTCAACAATTAACTAGTATTTCGTTGATGAGTAAATGATATCATAACTAAATATGGTATTTGTAGAGATTTAAAATGGTATTTTTTAAATTATTTTAGGTAAATTCAAAAAACAGAACATTGGAACATTTATTTATGATCCAACATTCTGCTTTTTTTAATGTTTTTTATCTTCAAATATAATTCTTTCTATAATTTCATAATCTTTAATGTCTAAATCTTCGTAATCTTTTTCTATTTCTTTAAGTGTTTCTTTATATAAATTATATAATCGTTTAACAATGCTTTTTGGTACTTTATCAATATAATGCAAATACATAATTCAATAATACTATGTAAAATATAAATATCTTCGTTTTGTTTAACTTCTTTTACTATTGTTCTCATATAATAATTTATTAATAGTACTATCTCACACTTTCAATTTTCCAATTATCACCATTTCTAATAATCATTAAATTGCAATGGAAGTCGCTACCACCGTTACTAGATGAGTGTGCATAACGAATTAATATTTCTACTTTATTTTCGCCATATAAACTAATCGTTTCAATTGGGAAACTATCACTTAAATATTTTGGGTTTATTTTGTTAGATAAAATAGTAGCATCACCATCTACAAAATATTGATTATACTTACTAATATCTTTATTATCAGAAACATCTTTAATAATTGGTACAATAGTTTCATCAACGAATTTTTCAATTTCATTATAATATTTTTCTTTAATTGTAATTTCAGTCATATTTTCTCCATATCCATTTTTCTCTGGAGAGTTTTTGTAGCCAACATAGTATGAAAAGAATACTAATAGTCCTTCTTCATCATCAGTAAAATTTGCTTCTTGAGAAGTTGAAAGTAATGGGTGTGATGATTTAACACTATAATTGTAATCACTTAATACTGTTATAGTATAATGTTCTACAGCTGAATTATCATATATATTAGAAGTTTCGGAAATCTTATATTTTGAAATATCTATATTGTCCACAGTTACACTTGAACCTAAAGGACTATAAATATTAGCTTCTACATAAATATCATCTATTATAGCTTTATTATTGCTTTTCTTAATATCTAACGTTTTAGTACTACTTTCGTTTATTACAAGTTTATAAGATACTTTTTCATCATCTTCAGTTGCCATAGTATAAGTACAAGAAATTGCCTCTTCATTTTCTTCTAAAAATCTTTCACGAAAATTGGCTTTTGCTCCGTTAATTATATCTTTTGTTATAAATTCGCTTTCTGGTAAATCAGCAATATCTAATATATCACCATAATTTCCATTAACAAGTATATCACAATAACGAGCAACAACTTTTTCGGGACTATTAAGATTACTAACACTATCTTTTCCACCACAACCAGTTAACATTAAAGCTACTAACATAACTAAACTTAAACATTTTAATTTTTTCATTTTAACACCTCTCATTTTAAATTTATGTTCAAACATTTTAACAATGCTTGTATCAAATAAAAAAGGAACACATGATACTGCCGTGTTCCGATACTGCTATTGTTGGCTTAACTACATACTACAACCAACAATTACTACAATGTCGGATTTTAGCACTTCATTACCGACAATATAATTCTAACATAGTTATTTTTCGCTGTCAATACACTTTTGATTATATTTATGATTATATTTTATAATCTATAGTCGCTTCTAGATTTAAGTATATGAATAAATTCTAAAAGTTATTACAATATATATGTAGAAAGGGCGGTTAAAATGAAAGAATTTGAACCTTATAAAAAACCAACAACTAGCGAAAAAATAGTTGCAACAATAAGAATTGATATTGAAACATTAGAAGAAATTGACAAACTTGCAGGACAAATTGATGTAAGTAGAAATGAATTAATAAATCAATGTATAAGGTATGCCCTAGATAATCTTAAAAATAAAGAAACTAGAGGCGAAAAAGAAAACGATTAGTATTTACTAGTCGTTTTAAATTCTTATGAAGCTCTTATTAGGTTTCCATCTTTGGAAGTTACTGTTACAAAACCTAACTCGGGATATTCTGGAGTATTAAGGTCATAAGTTAGTATATACATCTCATTATTTTCTGATAGTCTTTCATTTTCCCAATCTTCTTTATATTGTCCAACATAAAATATACTTAATATATCTAAATCATACCCTTCAAAGTTAACATCAACAATATTAAAATAGTAAACTACTGAATTATATTCTTTTTGACACTTTTCTATAATATTAGAAATTAATTTACTTCTATCTTCTTTCTTTTTATCTTCCACATCTGCATAATCAAGTCCGTAAATTTTTCCGTTTTGAAAAAATTCTAGCATATTATTATTAAGATTAAATTTTTTTGTTAATTCTTGTATTCTAGAAATTGCTTCTTTTCTTTGTTCTTCATATGTCATAAAATTCACCTCTATATCTTTCTATTTAATTATAACACGATTTTAAAAAAAAACGATATTCAATACCGTTTTATTGCATTATTTCAGCTCTAACATACTTATTTTATTTGTCTTGGTATAAGAGTATCGCCCGTGTCCCGCATCAATGACAATAGTTTTACCGGTCAAAGGTAGTACGGCTTCCACTTTTAAAGAATATAAAATTAAAGTACATATAAAAAAAGTAAAAATAACATAAAAATTTCTTTTCATAGTTAATTTTACACATTTTTTAATTAAAAAATACCATTATTAATTTAATAATCACTCAGTGACTATTTCTAATACAATGACAATAATAAACAATAATATAATAAATAACAATCCTAAAACTGCTGAAGTTATATTAGATTTTTTAACATTTTTAGTAAATTCTTCAGGACTTTTAGAATTTTTTCTTATTAAACTACCTTTTCCATATATGGTTTTAGGATCTTTATAAATATAATATGTATCTCCATTTATTTCTATATTTTCATCTATATAACCAACTAATTCTTCACTAGACCAGCCTTCATAATACATTTTAAAATTATGAGTTCCATTAGTAAGTTCTACCACATATACTTCGTTTTTATTAACTTCAAAAGTTTCATTATCATCTATTTTTACCTTTAAGACATCACCAAGTAATGAATTACCATTTTTCTTATAATATAAACAAAATTTTCCCATATTTATTACCATCCCTTCGGAGCGTTATTGCCATTTTTATCTTCATAAGATATATTGTTTTTTTCTAAAATATCTTTAATCTTTGCATAGTTATTCATTTGTACATCAATTTTAATATATTTATTATCATCATAAATTAATTTCATTCCATCTAATGGCATTTCAATTGCTTGTTTTATATCTTTAACATTAATAGAAGTATGTTTACCAAAAATATTATAAATCGTTAAAGTATTATTTTCATATACAACTTTTTTATTAAATAATAAATATAAGTATAAACTAATTAACGCCAATATTACAAAAATTAATACCCCAATAAGTTCACCCATATTAGCATTTTTTATTGCTTGAATCAAAAATACAATGGCAGGAATAAAAAATATTATAGAAACCACTAACATAAATATTCTTAATCCTTTACCAATTTCAAATACTATTTTATTTTGATTATTATTGTCATTTGGAAGCATTATCATCATCCCTACCTTACCTATTCATAGTACAATAATTTATTTTTGAATACAACTTTTTAATTTATATTTTACATTTTCTATTTACAATATATTGTAAAAATTACCTCTTTCATAATTTTATTTTTTTGCTCTTGTAAAATACGCTTATTCAAAATATAATAATTATAGGTGATTAAGATGAAAAAGAATGGTTTTATTGAAGGTGCAATAATTGCCACTTTAGCAATCTTTATTTCAAAATTTATTGGAATTATTTATATAACTCCTTTTCATAGTATTGTTGGTTATGAAGGTGGAGCATTATATGGTTATGCTTATCAAATTTATAATTTTTTCTTAGTTATATCAACTGCGGGTATTCCTCTTGCTATTAGTAAGCTTACTAGTGAATATAATTCTTTAGGTAAAGTAAATGAAAAAAATTACATGTTAAAAGCTAGTCAAAAATTTATTTTTATTTTCTCTCTTATATCTTTTCTAATTTGTTTTTTATTTGCTCCCACTATTGCTAAAATATTAGTTGGTACTAAAGATTCCGTTTTAAGTACTATTCCGGAAATTGCTTTTGTTATTCGATGTGTATCTTTTGCTATTTTAGTAGTGCCTTTGATGTCTGTTGTAAGAGGATACTTTCAAGGTAGTGGCTTTATGTTTCCATCATCTTTTAGCCAAGTAATTGAACAAATAGTGAGAGTTATAGTTATATTAATGGGTAGTTTCATTTGTTATAAAATGTTACATTTAAGTTTAAAGTTTACCATAGGTATTGCTGTTTTCGGAGCTTTTCTTGGGGCTTTAGTAGCGTATATCTATCTATTTATTAAAATGAAGGAACTTAAAAAGGATAAGACTAAACCTAAAGAATTAAAAATAAATGAAAAGAAAAAAATTATTAAAAAAGTCATATTATATGCCATTCCTTTTATTGTTATTAATGTGGCTAATTCCTTATATTCGATTACCGATTTATCTTTATTAATAAGAGGTTTAAATTATTTAAAATATAGTCCAGTTGAAATTACGACCATCAGTGGCATGTTTACAACCTACATAAGTAAAATGAATACGATTATTACTAGTATTGCAACCGGAATTGCCTTAAGTTTAGTGCCTACTCTTGCTAAAAGTAAAGCTCAAAAAGATTATCAAGATATTAATGATAAATTTAATAAAACCATTCAAATATTTTTATATATTGCTCTTCCTTTAGCGATATTTATGAGTATATTTGCTAACCAAGTCTATGCAATCTTTATTAGTCCAAGTACTTTAGGAACAACTATTTTAAGATATTCCATTATTATCGCGGCAGTTGATGCTTTATATATTATGATTTGTAATGGTTTACAAGGTCTTAATGAAACTAAACTAATTTATAAATCCGTTTTATTGGGTTTAAGTTTAAATTTAATATTAGATTTACCTTTAATGTTTATCTTTAATGATTTAGGTCTATATCCTTATTATGGTACGATAACTGCTACCTTAATTGGTTATATAATTTCTTTATTTATTCCATTTGTGGCTTTAAAAAATAAATATCATTTAGAATATAAAGAAACATTGAAAAAATTGCCTAGATTATTATTTAGTTATGTAATTATGATTGTTTTATCTTTAATAACTTGTGGTATAATAAATAATGTAGATGGTAGATTTAGATTAATATTTATAATGGCGATTATTGGTATAGTCTTCTTAGTTATCTATTACACGATTAATAAAGACGCCATTAATAAAATATTTGGTAAAGATTTAAGTAAAAAGATTAGAAAGAAAAGGGATAAAAAATGAATATCTATTTAGTAATTTCCATTGTTTTTGCAGTAATTGCTATTTTAGCCTTAATCTATGTTGCCAGTTATAGTAAATTAAAAGGTTATAAAGAAAAGATGGAAAAGGCCGAAAGTTTAATTGAAGAAAATCTGGATAAAAAATTTGATTTAATAATTGCCATGAATAGTCAAATAAAAAAAGTTACTGGTAAAAAAGATTATTTAAAAGATTATACTAATTTAAAAGATATGATAACTACTAATATTGAAAAAGATTTAAAGTTAGAAGAAGCTGTAAGACTTATAAATGAACTTATGAAAGATTTTACCGAAATTAATAGTGATAAAGAATTTATGAAAAATTATCAACACTTAAGAGAAGTAGATGAAGTATTAGTAGCATCTAAAAATTTATTTAATCAAAATGCTTTACAATCTAATCAACTCTTAAAAACATTCCCTTATAGTTTAATGAGTAAAGTTGCCAATTTTAAAATTAGAAGTTATTATACCTCAATAAATAATAAAACCGATGAAGGAGAAACATTTTAATTCCTTATCGGTTTTTTTATAATTGCCAATCAATTGGTTTCATATTGTTTTTGATTAGAAATTCATTTGTTTTAGAGAAAGGTTTTGAACCAAAAAAGCCATAACTAGCAGAGAATGGTGAGGGATGCGAACTAGTCAAAACTAGGTGTTTAGGATTAGTTATATACTTTTGTTTTTCTTTGGCAAAATTTCCCCATAATATAAAGACAACTGGTTCTTCTTTTTGATTAACAGCTTTAATTATATAATCAGTTAATAGTTCCCAGCCCAAGTTACGGTGCGATGCCGGCTTATCTTTTTCGACAGTTAAAACCGCATTAAGCAAAAGCACTCCCTCTTTAGCCCATTTAGTTAAATCACCATATTCGCTCGGTTTAATACCTAAATCATCCTCTAATTCTTTATAGATATTTTGTAATGATGGTGGAATCTTAATACCTTTTTGAACACTAAAAGAAAGCCCATGCGCTTCTCCTTCACCATGATAAGGATCTTGCCCCATAATTACGACTTTAACATCTTTAAAACTGGTTAATTTTAGAGCATTAAAAATATAATTTTTAGGGGGATATACCGTACTAGTATTATATTTTTCATTAATCATTTGTAAAAATTTTTTAAAACCCACACTATTTTCAACCACTTCTAAAACTTTATCCCAATCATTACCAATCATTTTTTTACATCCTTACTATCTTGTTCCTTTACGACCATTTTCAGAAATATAATTTATATATGCTTCTTCAACCTCTTTTGAATACTCATCATTTATTTCTGCTAAAGGTCTATCATACATCTTTTTGTACATAGTCATTAAATTATCACTTTTTTTAATAAATGTTCCAATAACAGAATAATTATTATTACCCATTGGTTTTAAAATGATTCTAATTTGATCGTCTTTAAGTTCAATATAACCATAATTAATTGTTTTAATAAATCTTTTTCCACCATTTTTAAAGTCATCTAGCATTGTTAGAATATCATCTAAACCTTCTTTTCTTAAGGTAACTAAATCTCGCATAAAATAGCATTTATCAGCATCCTCACTCTGAGTAGAATAATATAATTTGTTTTCTTCAGGTTTTTCTTCTAAAGGTTCAACAATTTCTTCTTCTAATTGTTCTTCCTTTTTAACTATTTTTAAATTATCAAAATTGTTTTTTACATGTTCATATACTGGGATTATCTTTTTATAGTCTTCTTTTATATCATTAAGTATTGTAATATCAAAATAATAATCTTTATCTCTTACTACTTCATTTAAAGAATATATTTTCTCTTGATAATAATCTAACATATGTAAGTAAATATGCTCTATTTCTTTAGGATTATAATATTCAAAATCAGCATTAATTATTTTATCAGCCATTTCAAAATCATTATTTTGATATAATTTAATATAATTATCCGCAACTTTCATAAGTTCTTTTTCATTATCTAAAGGCTTCTTTATCCGGTAATCATAAAAACCGTGATCAATTAAATTAGAGATTAAATATAAATCTTTGCTTTTTAAAGCACCCGTTGTTTTAACGGTTTGATTTGTATTATATATTTTTATTTTTTCATTAGCTTTTATTATATTCACATCACTATAGCCATCTAAAGTTAATTCTTCTTTAACAAAACAAATTAAACTAGGACTTACAACTTGATGGTATTTTAATAACTTAAATACATCCCAAGCATTTTTATACTTAACTTCAAATATTTTAAGTCTTTCTTTTAAAACAAATAAATCGGCTTTAAGGGTCGGTAAATAAGTTTCATAATTCTTTTTATTAAGTAAGAAACGATATTTATCATATAACAGATTAATTGCTTCTTTAGTTATATTTTTATTATTTAACTCCTCAATTATTTCTTCATACTTAATAATCTCATCGTGTAAGTAAAATATTTCCTTGCGATATTTTTGGCTTTTTTCTAAAAATAATTCTGTTAATTCTTTAATAGTCATAAATCCTCCTTTTTATTTATGGTAACGCTCGTTATTATTTATTTTAAAGGCTCGGTAAATTTGTTCTAGCAAAATGCCCCGAAATAGTCCATGAGGAAATGTCAAATTAGAAAAACTTATCTCCTCATTACATTTAGATATTACTTCATTACTTAACCCATTAGAGGAACCAATTATAAAATTAATATTACTATGATAATTAAATAAATTATCTAAATGTTTAGCATAGTCTTCACTAGTATAAGAACTACCAGTAATTGTTAAAGCAATATTATATTCTTTTAAATTTAATATTTTTAATAACTCTTCGGTTTCTTTAGTAATATCCTCATTATCTTTAAGTTCAATTATTTCTATCTTATGATATTTATTAATTCTTTTTAAATAATCATTAATCAAATCTTTCAAATATTCTTCTTTTATTTTACCAAAACAAATTATTTTAATCATATATTTATCACTTCACTTATCTCATTTTGAGTAGCAACTTTTATATCTTTAAATTCTACATTATATTCTTTTAAAGTATCTTTTACCGTTTTTAAAGCAATCTTTGGATTATTATTAGTTTCACTTAAGTGCATTAAGTAAACTTTTTTCGTTTTATCGCCGATTAATTTGGCAAGGTAAAAACCAGAGGCTTGATTAGATAAGTGGCCTTCATCAGATAAAATTCTTCGTTTAGTCATTTCCGGATAGGGACCGTGCGTTAACATTTCCACATCGTGATTACTTTCCATAAAATAGACTTCTCTATTTTGCAGTAATTTAAAATATTTATTTTTTATATAACCCGTATCCGTTATTTGCACTAAAGAATGCCCATCTTCTTCAATAATGAAGTTTCTAGAACCTGGTGAATCGTGACTAGATTTAAGCGCATAAATCTTTAAATCATCAAAATTAATTTCATCATCATAGATTTTAATATGGTCATAATTTTTAATTGATGGCAAATTCAAAAACATTTCTTCGGGCATACAAACTGTAGCGGGATAAGCCTTAATAAAAGTTTCTAAAGCCGAGATATGATCACTATGTAAATGACTAATTAAAATTATATCAATACTTTTGGGGTCCACATCAATTTGTTTTAAGGCTTCCACTATATATTTTTTTGTTTTCCCCATATCAAGTAATATATGATGGTTTTTAGTTTCAATATAAGTGGAATTGCCTTTAGAACCACTTGCTAATATACATACTTTCATCGGAACAAATAACTCCTTGGATTAACATAGTTTTCAGGGCTTCCAATAGAAACGCCAAAGTGTAAGTGAACACCAGTTGATGAACCACTTCTATTCATATGACCTAAAATAGTACCACGACTTACCATTTGACCAACCACTACTGGGACATCATCACTCATATGGGCATAAGTCGTATATAATCCATTACCATGATCAATAACAACGTGATTACCATAGCCACTACCACAACGACTACCATAAGTACCATAATTAGGACAATCAGTAACTACAGTAATAACTTGACCGGCAGTTACGGCATAAATATTACTTCCTTCACCTGGGCCAGAGATATCCATACCATTGTGATGTTTACCCCAACGCGGTGCAAATTCACTTGTAATTAAATATGGACTTTGGGTTGGCCACTTCCAACCTTCACCTGTATCAACTTCATAAGAATTACCAAAGGATGTTTCTCTTCCTCTTACAACAAGTTGATCAATTTTTTCCCGAACAATTTCTGGATTAGGATCGATTACAACTTCGTTATTTGGTTCCCCATTAACAACATTATAGTGACTTGTTTCAATAGATATACCGGTAACACCCGCTCTTAAAATGGATTTATAACTAGATGGTTGAGTATTATCTCGGTGATCAACAATTTCTTCAAATTTATATTCGTTTTCTTTTCGCTCAGATATCGTATAAGAAAATGATAATTCCGGATCAATTAAGGTAATATTAACTTGATCACCAATCGCTAGCAAAGCATCTTTTGAAGAATACTTTGGATTAGCAATTAAAAATTCTTGGGTATTTAAAGTATTGGCTTCACTAATTGATTCAATAGTATCCCCACTTTTAATAGTATATAATTTTTCTTCATAATTAAAACCAAATAATAATTCTTGAGCTAGTTCTTCACTGCTTTCATAAATTTTATTATTAACGCTAATTCTTTTTCTTCTAATAGTTATATCTTCTAAAATTTTCATTTCATCATAGTATTTTCCAATATCATTAAGATTTTCTTGAGTACCATTTAAATAATCATCTAAATCTTCTTCAGAGATAAAAGCTAAAATAAAACTTCTTAAAGCTGTTTCAAAAACTTCTTTATCTAACACATATATTTTAAAATCTTTCGCTTCATTAGAATCATCTTTTTCTTTAGTTACTTCAATTTCATAACCTAAAATTGTAAAATCTTGCATTTCTTCAATTTTATTATAAACGGTATCTAAAGATGATATCGTGGGATTATAAGAATATGTTTCAATAACTTGTAAACTACTTGGGGGATACACATTATTTACCCCAAATTTATCTTTAATACCTTGTTGTTTTTCATCAATTAATTTATATAATTCATCTTTATCATTAATACTCCCAATAATTTTCCCATCTAAATAAACATTATAATATCTATTTACTTCGGTCATATTTTGATAAGTATTACTAATAAAATATATAGTTAAAACAATTGCACATAAAAGAAACCCAATTAACTTATTTTTCATTCTTCATCACCAACATCATGTGCTACATTTCTAAAAGCACTTAAATTCTTTTCAAACATTAAATCAATAGTACCATTATTTCCTTTTCTATGCTTTGCAATAACAAGCTCGGCCGGAACAATTTTTTCTTTTTGGTCTTTTCTTGCTTCATAATAATCTTTCCGGTTAATAAATAAAACGATATCGGCATCTTGTTCAATTGAACCTGACTCTCTTAAATCAGCAAGCATTGGCATATTTGATTCTCTTCGCTCAGCATTTCTCGAAAGTTGGGCACAAGCAATAACCGGAACACCTAGTTCTAGCGCCATTAACTTTAAACTACGAGATATTTCGGATACTTCCACTTGTCTTGATTCTATTCTTTTGTTACCAGTAGTAACTAATTGTAAGTAATCGATAACTACTAAACCTAAACCTTCAGGCATATTAGCAAGTCTCCGACATTTAGCTTTTATTTCAGAAACAGTTATTCCCGAATTATCTTCAATATATAGATTAGTTTCCGCTAAAGTATTCATCGCTTCGGTATATCTTTTCCAATCCATTTCTAGCATATTACCAGTTTGTAATTTATTATTATCGATATTACCTAAGGCGCTAATAATCCGGTTAACAAGTTGTTCCGCAGGCATTTCTAGATTGAATATCGCAATGGCTTTTTTAGTTGTAGTCGCCGCATAAGTCGCCATATTTAAAGCAAGGGCTGTTTTACCCATACCAGGGCGGGCCGCTAAAATAATAAGTTCACCAGGTTGAAACCCAGTTGTAATCCGGTCAAAATCATAAAATCCGGTTTCTAATCCCGTTACTAATTTCTTACTTTTAGCAAGTTCTTCTAATTTCGCTTGGGCTCTTCTAAGTATTTCTTGAATGGGTACAAACTCTTTAACAGTTCTTGCCTTAATAACATTTAAAATATTCTTTTCCGCATCATCTAAAAGAGTTGTTACATCATCTTCTTCATAGGCTTCTGTTACAATTTCGGTCGCTGTATTAATGATATTTCTTCTTGTCGCATACTCTTTAATTAATTTTATATAATGATTTAAATTGGCTGTCGTTATCACTGAATCAATAACTTCACTAATATATGGCATACCAACAGCATTTAATCTTTTCTTTTTATCTAGTTCCTCTTTAACCATTTTAATATCAATGGGAACATTATTTTTATGTAATTCAGAAATTGCCTCGAATAAAAATTTATTTCTCTCATCAAAAAACATATCGGCATTTACTTCATCACATATATCTTCAATTTTACTATTATCTAAAAAGCAAACACCAAGGACACTCATTTCTGCTTCTTTATTAGATGGCATAACTCTTCCTGCCATATTAAATCACCTACTTTTCAACAACTATATTAATACTAAATTTAACTCTTTTATGTAATTCTATCTCTACTTTATGAACTCCTAAAGAATCAATATTACCATCTAATTTTAAACATTTCTTATCAATATTAAATCCTTTATTTTTAAGTTCTTCACATATTTGTTTAGTGGAAATATTTCCAAATACTTTATCATTCTTACCAGTTTTAACTTTAAATTTGATATTTTGATTAGCAAGTTTATTTTTTATTTTTTCTAAATCACTTACTAAAGCATCTTCATTATCTTGTCTTGTTTTAATTTCTTTATCTAAAACATCTTTACTACCTTTAGTATATTTTACTCCCAATTTATTCTTAATTAAATAATTATTACCATAACCATCACTGACATCGATAATATCATCTTTTTTGCCTTGCCCTTTAACATCTTTTAGTAAAATAACCTTCATATATCCTCCTAAAACATTTAATATATTATACCATAGAATATTGGTTATTGTAAATTTAACTATAGAAAAAAATAGATGCTAAATTTATATAAAAATAAATAGAGAACTTGATGAATACTCTCTATTTATTAAATACCCAAAAAAAGGGCTTCACCACATAATTATTTCTTTTCGCTTAACCGAGGATGTACGGTAAACTTTGTGTTCCTTCTCCTCCCGTTATTCTTGCCTCGGATGTCAGATAGAAGACAGGACGTACACCTCCAGGATTATAAGTAGCGTTGTCTTCAATATAACCTTTATTAAATGCCATCGCGCCTACTCCTAAACCCTCATCATCCCAACCAGTTCGCGTACTTAAGTTTTCCCAAGTATAATTATCATATCCATCCTTTAAAGTAGCAATCCAACAATTTTTTCTGTCTTCAGCACTACTTGGATTTCCTCCAGGATAAGCATACAATATATCATGAACATACATTAAACTTATTTTGGCTGGTACTGTTTTAGTCCACTGATATTTTTCTTCTACTATAGTTGTTGAACCAACTGGCTTTTGAATATAATGGGTTGTTTTTGCATTGCCTGTTTCTATAGCATACATATAGTCACCATTATATAAATTATCTAATTCAGTAGTATCTCCATAATACCAAGAGTGAGTATTAATTAACTTATACCAATCGCTTTCTTTTTCTTCACCATTTATTTTATCCCCTGATTTTAAATAATCATAATATGTGCTATCTACAAAAATGTCAGTACCTGTATAATTAGTACCAGTAAAATATGAGCTTTCTCCTGGTTGTGTACCATTAGAAATTCCATTTATTCTTTGAAATATGTTTGCTTCATTCCATTCATGACAAATTCCATTTGTACATTTACTATATTCCGGGCCTGTTAGTTTGTATTGAGTATCCCAACTAAATCTTTTCGTATTTTCCTCTTTTAGGGTTGTCTCTTTTAATAAATACATTTGTCCTTCTGGAGTTATTCCTATGATTCTATACATATATTTATCATATTCACTTTTACATTGATTTTGATTTTTTGTTCCAAAGCATATCCAATTTGGTACATTATCCGTTCCTTGATATCTATACATTCCTCCAACTAGATTTTGAGTTAATCCTTGTGGTTTTTTAGCAACTAATTCTAATGGAGTCATTTCTGGATTTTTTGGTGTTACAGATTTATTTAATGTACTTGATACATTTCCTGCTTTATCCATTACATAAGCATATATTGTATATGTTTCCCCAGATGTTACTGTATATTCTTTTGTTTTACTTGTTCCACATTCAAAGTTTCCACTATCTCCATTTCTAAAACAATATTGATATGGA
>CANQHT010000001.1 GCA_947623705.1 uncultured Bacilli bacterium | reverse complement strand
TTATCTGTTTGGGCATTAAAATCTGTACTTGTACTCCCTTCATCAGTATTTACTATTTGAAAGTAGGCAAATGTTCCTCCTACTACGACAAATAATAATGTTAAGGCTCCAATAAATGTTAATATTATGGCCTTTCTTTTGTTCTCTTCGTTCATTATATACTCCTCTTTCCTTTAGTATAAGCAATAATTAATATTGTTATACTATACGCATTAAGTATATCACATCATTTTAAATTATGAAATCATTTTGTATGATAGTTGACACACTTTATACTATAAGATTAGTATATATTACCCCCCCCGAAAATCAAGAGATTTTTGCAAGAACCTTATATTTTCTCAAATTTTTGTAAATAAAATGTCAAAAAATAAAGATGAATTAAATCATCTCTATTTTAATATTTAACTATTTTTAATACTCAAAGCAATACGAAAAGATGACCATGATACCTTATTTCCACTTGCTCTAAAAGCTCCAAATTGATCCATCAACTCAGGAATATCAAGACCTCCTCGACAAAACCAAGGAGTTACTGAATCGATAAAACTAAGTGAAGTATTGTACCATGTGGTATGAAGATAAGAATTATTATTCCGTTCTTTTAAAACATAAAAAGGTCCCATCTCACCTGTTGCATCTCCTAAAATGCGATTATTATATGTAGCTATATTACTATTTTCCTTATATCCATCAATATATCCTTGATTAATATAATTTTCTAATTCACTAGTTGTAAATCCACTATTTTTAGGCATTCCTTTTATACAAGCTGCCACATATTCCCAAGCTCCACCACTCATATCATATACACCAGTTATATTTCCAGTTGTACTTGCTAAATATCCAATTTCAGTATTATATGGTTTAGTTTTTGCTGTGTTAGTATTATCTACAAAAAAATTGCTATTATTAGTTTTATCTAAATCTGGCACAGCAGAATAACCTGTCATATAATTAGAAGTATTATTAATATTTATCTTTGTTCCAATACCATATGCTGAATGGGAAAGATAGGCGACTGCTCCCCATTCCGTATTTTTTAATATATGACTATCTAGATTTCTTTCATAATTATACCCGGCATCAAAAAAAGTCTTTAAAATACTATCGCGCCATGATGATACTCCAGGTTTAATTATTATTTTTTTACCATCTTCTACGCCATTATCACTACTAGTACCATTTATTCCTGTTTTGAATTTTCCAACCCAAAAGCCATTTAAATCAATACTTCCTAAAGTAAATGCTGGATGAGTATAATAACTACCTAACTTTGCAGCACTTTCATCCATTTTAGGAGCATTTTGAACATTGCCAAAAACAATGTCAATTGTCCTAGGTCTATTAAACATACTTTTAATATTTGCGGTTAAATCTGTTATACTACTTAAATCATCTAAATTAATTGCTTTTTCATAATTGCCCATATCCCATATTTTATATTGATATCTTGGTATCCAAACAAAATAACTTTCAATGTCTTTTTCTAAAATTATATCTCCAGTTTTATAATTTGTACTGGGACTATCAATTAGTATTATAGCATTGGCCCATTTTTTATTACTATAATCATACCATTTGGTATATAGATTGGCATAATGGACTGTTCCATCATCATCTAAAGTTATTGGAATTAATTTGCTTGTGTTATCAAAAACTGGATCTGCTCCATTAAGTGTTTTATCAACCCATTTTTCTTTTAATAATCCTGATTTTTCATAAAGTTCATCAATTGATTCTTGCACAGTTGTATATTTACCACCACTAGTACTATTATCATAAGATACATTTATACTTTCAATTATTGTCTCCGCTGCATATACGCCACTAACTGATAATAATATTCCTAATATAAATCCTATCAATAATTTATAATTTTTCTTTACCATAAAACATCTCTCTATCCTATGTTTTTAGTATAAACTACCCCCCCCGATTGTCAAGAAAAACAGTCGATTTTAGTATTTCCTATTTTTGTCAATAAGTGTCAATAAAAAAAGAGTATTTCTACTCTCTTAACGATAACCGATACTTCCGCCACTACCGAAGGAACCTCCGCCTCCACCACCAGAGGAGAATCCACCACCACCAGCAGAATAACTTCTAGCTCTTTGCTCTGCCGTTGTTGCGGCATAAACTCCATTGTATGATATCGTATGAATAAAGATAATATCATTATAATAATCATCAGTAATAATATCAGGATATAAATTTTTAAATTCTTTGGCTACTTCTTTAGCAATACCAAATATTTGGGCATACATTAAATATTCTTCCCATAAATTAACTTCGATTGGATAACGATCTTTAATATTCGAAAAATCTTTTAAGAAATTCTTTAAACCAGCCATTTGCATCCCATATTCGTGCATACTATCATTTACTAAATAATTAGTACCAAATACTTTTTTATCTTCAGTTATTAATCCTTTGCTTACATATTCCATTGTGGTATTATCAATTACTTCATTAAACCATTTTAATATCTTAGAATAATGATTTTTACACCATCTTGTAAATTCATAATCTTCTAAAATACCATCTTCACTTGCTTCACTCATCATTTCATATAATTCCAACTCTTTTTCATTTAAACCATTGGAATTATTAAATTTTAAAGCATTTTTACTTTTTTTAGTATTAACTACCACATTTTCAATATTTTTATTTTTTAACCATTTAAGTAGAATAGCTCCTAAAAAGTCATTTTTATTTTTAACTAAGCCAAATTGACAAGCTACCCAATAAGCTTCAAAAATATTTTTATTACAAGGAATATCTCTAAAATATGGGGCATCTTTAACATTTTTAATACCTTTATTAAATTTTAATTTTTTAGTACCATAACCACTAGTATTAACTCTGGATATAGCTATAACGACTATAATAAATGGTAAACTATAAACAATAAAAGCAATTATAGTTACGAAAAAATCACTAACACTAAAGTTATCAGTTTCATCAATATAACTAGTAGCGCCTTCTTCCGCCATATCATAGTAATAATTAAAATCTTCATCTAAGGAAACCTTTGTATTAAAAGTACCTTTAGGAAATTTAACTAAAATAGTCATATATTCGTCACTATCTAACTCATCTTCATGTTGCATTTCGATATAACCATCATAGACATAAGCTTCTCCTCCATAATTACCATAACCCCAAACATCTAAATTATTGGAATACTTAAAATCACTATAAATCTTAATATAAATATTATCAGGACTTTCAAAAATATCATCCGGAATTAAATTAAAATAAATCATATCACTATCACTAGTACTAACAACAAAATTCGTAATTGTATAATCCATTTCATAATTATTTGTACCATATTTAGTAATACCATAACATAATTCATAACCATCACTAACATAATTTATTCCAGCTTTATACATTTTATCATCAAAAGAAGCATCAATATTCCAAGTATTTAAAGTATTAAATGGAATATCATTCATCTTAACACTAAAATCTTTTATTTCTGAATTTTGAATATTATAATAAGACTTAAATAATTCCGTGCCTTCACTCATATTAACAGTCCATTTTTCTTTAATATGAGCATCACCATTATTATCAACATAAATATCCATATTAATATTCCTAATATCTTCAGCATAAACTACATTAGTAAAAAGTAAACCCATAATTAAAAATAATATATATTTAAATTTCATTAAATCACAACCTTAAAAAAGGCATTTAATAATGCCTTAAAATTTAACTTTAACGTTTGCACGTTCTTCATTAGAAGCTTCAAAGAATTCTTTTTTGCTAAAATTAAACATACCCGCAATAATATTTGATGGGAACATTTCAATTTTATTATTTAACTTAAGAACTGAATCATTGTAAAATTGTCTAGCATAAACAATTTTTTGTTCAATTTCTGATAGTTCATTTTGTAAGTTAATAAAGTTCTCATTTGCCTTTAAATCTGGATAAGATTCCGCAAGCGCAAATAATTTACTAATAGCATTCGTAAGTTCTCCATCAGCTTTTAATTGATCTTGCATGTTTCCGGCATTGGCATAAGTATTTCTCGCTTTAACAATATCTTCTAAAGTTGTCTTTTCATGTTTAGTATAGCCTTTAACTGTTTCAACTAAGTTAGGTACTAAATCAAATCTTCTTTTTAATTCCACATCAATTTGACTATATTGGTCATTAACTTTATTTCTTAAAGAAACCAAACTATTGTAAACACTAACAACATATAAAACAAGTAAGACTAATACAACAATAACAACAATTAACCAAACTGGCATATTTATTCCTCCTCTATAATTAGATAATAGCATATTTATTTTTTATTTGCAATTTATATTTATAAATAATATGTATGATTATGTCAAATAATTACCATCTACTACAAACTAAATTATAATCTTCACATACATCTTCTGTTAATAATTTTTTAACATCATCATAACCACCAGAGCCATTAGGAAATTCGACTAAAATACCTCCTCTTAAGACATTTAATTTATTTACAACATCATTATATGTTTGATCAATGCTACTTTTTAAACTAGTAAAATCTTTATCTTCAATAGTTAAATTACGATAACGGTAATATAAACCATGATTATCTTCACTTAATCCACCCGTAAAAATCATTCCTTTATACGTTGTATCAGTTAGGGTTTTTAAAACATTTAAAGCATTTGCTTCTTTTTCTGTATCAAAAGTAAATTTTTTAAAGCCTTCTTCCCATTGTGACATTAATAAATCATAATTACTTTCATAATTTATACTTCCATCATCAATTACTCTTATATAATATTCACCCGCTAAATTAGGAAATACTTCAGCAAAATTGGTAACAAAATAATAGCAATCTACTTCCCCATAACGATAAAAATTATCTTTAATCAAAATAGCTTCATTTAAATTTATTTTATCTATCGTTGATTCATAGTTTTTAGTTGGCGTTGTTGTACTAGGTTTTGTAGTTGTGGTACTACTCGTTTTCTTTTTTTCCCAAGTAGCTTTTAAAGTAGTATCACTGGTAACTTTCGTTTTAAAATCATATTTTTTATCATTTAATTGCCACTCAACAAAAGTATAACCATCTCTTTCAGGATCATCTGGTTTAACTACTAAGTCATTTTCTTTTACTTTTTGACTTTCCACTATGGACCCACCATTACTATTAAATATGACTTGATATTCTTTTACTTTATTCGCATTAATAATTTCTTCTTCATTTAATTTATCTTCATAATTAATATTTACTTTATCTTTTAATGCTTCATCTAAATCATCTTTCGTAAAATCATCATTAGTATAAATATTAATTTCTTCTAAACTAACTTCATTTTCTTTACTAACATTATAAATATCTAAAATAAAATCTTCAATGCTTTTATTCTTTTTATCTAAATCATTATAAATGGCATTATTCTCTATTAATATTTCATAGTTTGTAACATTGGTTAAAATTTTAGTACTAGTACAAACTGGACCATTACAAATACCATATTCTTTAGTATATTCTATTTTAAATAGGTCATCTAACATAAGATAAACTACTTTATTTTCGGTTGTAGTCGTAGGTAATTCTTCTTTTTCTTCATTTTTATCATGTAGAAAAAAGAAAGATAAACCTAGAGCTAAAGCAATAATTAATAATATACCAATAATTATAAATTTTTTATCTAATTTCATACTTATCCTTCTTTTTAACTAGTAAACATTTGCGCCCAATAAATACCATATGTGGTTCCTTGTAAACGCATCATTCCTAAACCAATCTTTTTAAAATTAGCATTTATCATATTACTATAATGGCCAGGAGATTTTTTCCAACCTTCTGCTACTAATTGCGGAGTAAAATACCCAGCTGCAATATTTTCGCCAGCAGTATACATTGGTGGAACTCCTAATTCTTCAAAAATATCAAAACAACTATTACCATTAGGTCTAGTATGATTCATATCATTGGTATAGGCCATTTCCATAGCTCTTATGGTAGCAGCGATAGTTAAATTTTCATCTAACTCTAAAGGACTTGCTCCTTTTTCTGCCCGATAACCATTAACTATTGCTAATAATTCATTATATTTTGGCATATTTTCTTCCACTAAAGCTTTAGCTTCATCCATCATACTTGCGGCCGTTCCATTAAAACCACTAACGTCCATTACAGTTGATATTGTAAAACTTAATTCTTTTTCAGTTGTACCATCACTATAAGAACTTAATGTATAATGTTTTTCAGTATAAAACTTTGTCCCATATTTTTCACTTTTTAATTCTTTTTCGGTAACTTCTTCCGTATTTACTAAAGTTTTAGTTTCTTTTTTAGACTCGGTAGTTGTACTCGTATTTGTGTTAGTACTTGTACTTGGAGTTGTACTAGTATTTGAATTTGTATTTGTTTCGGTCTTCTTACTTTCAGTTGTAGTTTCTTTTTTAGTAGTATCTTCTTTTACCGTAGTTGTATTAGTATTTGTCTTGCTTTGCGTAGTATTATTTTCTTTTACAGGTGTCTCAGTCTTTGTATTTTCTTCTTTAGTAGTAGTTTTATCTTCTGTTGTATCTACATTTTCTTGATTATTATCTTCTTGTGAAGTACTATTATTTAATTCTTCTTCATTTTCAATAACATCTTCTTTAATGTTACTATCTTCTGTTTTCTCACTTTCTTTAGTTTTAACTTTTTCTTTCATATTAGGATTATTATCGTAAGTTTTATAAGCATGTGTTAAAAAGTTTTTACAAGTAAAAAATGTTATACTAAAAACTCCTAAAACTAATCCCAAAATAATTAACAACTTCTTTTTCATCTTTACTCCTCTTACTATAATAAGTATATATTTTTTTATTATTTTTTACAATATTTTTTTGATTTGTTTTTTTATATTGGCTATATTTTTCTATAGGAAAATATAACTGAAATTTTGACTATATGTTTTTCTATAGGAAAATATGTTTAATATTTTTCAACTATTTCTAGAAATATTTAAAATAATCCCAATACTGGCCATACTAACAAGTAAAGAAGAACCGCCATAACTTAAGAAAGGAAGTGTTACACCGGTAACTGGAATAAGACCAACAACTACCATGAGATTAAGACTTGCTTGGACAATTAAACCAAAACAAAGACCAAAGGCTAAATATTTTCCAAACAAATCATTACTTTTTAAAGAAATACTAATACCCCGATAAAAAATAATAAAGAAAGCCATTGTTACAATGAGGACTCCTAAAAAACCTAATTCTTCACTAATAATGGAAAAGATAAAATCCGTTTGGGGTTCCGGTAAATAGAAAAATTTCTGACGGGATTTTAAGAAACCTTGCCCAAGTAAACCACCAGGGCCAATGGCATATAAACTTTGTAAAATTTGATATCCACTACCTAAAGGATCACTCCAAGGGTTAATGAAACTAACTATTCGCTTCATCCGGTAAGGAGCGGCGATAATAATGCCTACTATTCCAAGTAAACCAGTTAAACCAATTTTAACAAAAAAGGATATTTTAACGCCACTTACAAATATTAAGACTACTAAAGTTAAGACAATAACCATAGCGGTTCCAAAATCAGGTTCTAACATAATTAAAATAAAGAAAAAACCAATAACTCCTAAAATAGGTAAAACCCCTTTAACAATACTTTTCATAATCCGTTCATTATTGGTTAAATATTTAGAAACATAGATAATTAAGCCAATTTTCGCAAACTCACTCGGTTGAATACCTAAAGACCCTATTCCAAACCAACTTCTACTACCATTACGGACACTTCCTATACCGGGTATTAAAACTAAAATAAGTAAAATAGCGCAGATAAGTAAAATAATATTGGCATATTTATAATAGATATGATAATCTAGTTTGGCTAAAAAATACATTAAAACTAAACCAACAATAAAAAATAAACCTTGCATTTTGACAAATTTAAAAGGATCTTGGAATTTATAACTGGCCCAGACATAACTTGCTGAATAAATCATTATAAGTCCAAAGATAGCAATTAAAATTACCATAATTAACAAAGGTTTATCAATGCCTTTTTTCGTAAATAAAACCCCCTTTTATTTTTTATTTACAACCAAACACCATAAGTAATCGCGGCCATTGCAAGAAGCAAACCAACCACATAAAATAATTTTACAATATCATTTTCATTCCATTTTAATTCTTCAAAATGATGATGCAAAGGTGCTTTTAAGAATATCTTTTTATTAAACTTCCGAATACTTATTATTTGAATAAAACTACTTAATGTTTCAATAACAAATACGCCCCCAATAATGGCTAAAGATAACTCGTGACGAGTTAATATTGCAATAGTAGCTAATGCTCCACCTAGAGAAAGTGAACCTAAATCACCCATAAAGACTTTGGCTGGATGGGAATTGTAAACTAGGAAGCCCAGTAAAGCCCCGACTAAAATAAAACAGAATATTGCAATTTCTTGATAACCTTCAAGCCAACCACAATTCCAAGAAATAATTCCGTAAGCAAGGAAAGCAATCGCTGAAAGTCCTCCCGCAAGACCATCTAAGCCATCTGTGATATTTACCGCATTAGTAGTACCAACTAAAAGAAACAAAATAAATAAACCAAACATCCAACCTAAAGGAATGGTTATTTTTAACGCAAAGAAAACTAAAGTTGAATTACCACCACCCCGCATAAATAAATAAAAGAAGACTAAGGCAATAAACATTTGAATTAAAAATTTGGTGACAATACTTAAACCGGCATTATTTTTAAATTTAATTTTTAAATAATCATCAATGCCTCCTAAAAGAGCATAGGCTAAAAAGACAAAGACAACAATTGCAATATTATAACTTATTGAAATACTACCATTGATATATAATAAAATTAAAGAAAGAATAACGGGAAAAATAAAGATAATTCCCCCCATTGTGGGTGTTCCCTCTTTAAGTAAATGTCTTTTATTAATTTCTCTACTTACTGTTTGACCAATATTTAATCTTCTTAGTAAGGGAATAAAAATGAGACCACTTGCTATGGCTAAAGTAAAACCTAACATCATAGCCATCGCTGCTTTTGCTAGTATTAACATATATTCCACCTCTCTTTTTATTATACAACAAATATGCCTTTAAAATTAGTAGTTTATTTCTTGTTTGACAAAAATTTACAATAATTTAACTAATTATTACTAAATAATATGCTTATCTTTAATTTAAAAGTAAAGTTATAGTAGTTTCAACACTTTGAAAAGTATTAGCCTTTGGTGACATAAAAGCGACTTTACTTCCTGTACCACTATATTTAACTTTAAATTCTTTTAAAGCCTTTGTTGCTTCTTCTTTAGTCATCCCCACCACATCAGGTACTTGTAAATATTTAACATCTAAATAACTATATTCTTTAAGCATACCACCACTTTGTTCTTTGATCTTCAAAGTTTCAATGGCACTCATCATAATACTTCTTGCAATTGGAGCGGATACCGTTCCCCCATATTGCGTTACGCCTTTGGGGTTATCCACGGCGACATAAACAATTACTTCCGGGTCATTCGCCGGTAAAAAACCAATAAAAGATAAAATATAATTACCAACCATATATTTACCATTACTAACCTTTTGCGCCGTTCCCGTTTTACCCCCAACCCGGTAATTTTCAATATAGGCATTCTTTCCGGTACCATTCGCAACTACACTTTCTAAAGCAAATCTAACCGTTGCACTTGTCTCTTTACTAATGACACTTCTTTTAACCTGCGGTTTATTTTCATAAATAATTGATTTACTACTATCATCAATAATGGAAGATACCACATAAGGGGTATATAAATTACCTCCATTAATAACGGCTGATACCGCGGTAATTTGTTGTATCGGTGTCTAATAAATGAAACTTTTTACCTAAATTAAAAGAAGTCGTAGATATACATTCTCCTGTCTTAATATAAATATCTAATTTAATTTCCTTGTCTTCTTTTTTATAAACAATTATTCTATCAATTAGTGCATTAAATATATTACTATAACATTCCGGATCATCTAAACAATTTTCTAAAACATTATTGATTTCTTTAATTTTATTCACAATATAATTTTTATCTTTTTTATTACTTTTTAATTTATCTAATTTATTTTGATATATTTTTAAATTGTTATTTATTAAATAAACTTGTCTTTGATAATCATCTTTAGATAAGTATTCTTCCATAACTAGTTCTAATAATTTATCTTTTTTATTATTTAAAACTAATATCTTTGATTCTAAATTTTTTATTTCCATAGCATTATTATTAGTTTCTAAATAGTTTTTACATTCACTCAATATTTCATTAAAAATATTATTTCTTCTTTTAAATAATTTATTAAACATATCTTTAAATATAATATCTAATTCTCTTTCAAAAATCCTTGGATTAGAACAACCTTTTAAACTTTCTTTGCGATATATTTGACATTCCCAAACAGGATTATTTTTTCTTTTTCCTGCACTTGAACGATGATAAGTTACCTTGTGACAACCACAATATATTTTTCCAGAGTAAGGATATCTATTTTGAAAAACCAGCTTATTAACAACTCTATTAGTAAAACTATCTTGTCTTTGTTTTAATTTAATATTAGCTATGTTCCATAATTCTTCAGATACTATAGGAGGAACTGACTCTTCATCTTTATACATTACCCACTCCGATTCATTTAACTTTTTCTTTTGTTTAGTACGATAATCTAAGACTTTTGATTTATGTCCACAATAATAACCTTTATATTTTGGATTTTCGATAATTCTTGTAAGTATTGTAGGATCAATTCTTTTACCAGTTCGACTTTTATAACCTAAACTATATAAGTGTTTTGATACTTTAGATAACCCATCATTGGTATTTGCATACCGATCAAATATTATTTTAATCATTTTTGCTTGTTCTTCATCAATTACTAATTTTCCATTATCTTTTACATAACCATAAATATTTGAACAACCTAATACTACGCCATTATCAATGCTTCTCTTCATCCCAAAAGCAACTCTTTCCGAAAGTCTTCTTACTTCATCTTGGGCAATTGAAGACATCATTGTCAGTCTTAATTCCGAATCCGGTAATATCGTATTAATATTATCATTTAAAAAATATACTCCTACTCCATTAGCTAAAAGCTCTTGGGTATACATAATACTATCTAAAGTACTTCTAGAAAATCTAGATATTTCTTTTGTTAGTATCAAATCAAATTTATGTTTTTTAGCATCTTCAATCATTCTTAAAAATTCTTCCCGTTTCTTAACTTGTGTCCCGGATATTCCTTCATCAATATAAGATCCAATAAATTTCCAATTTGGTACTTTATTAATATAATCATTAAAGAAAGATATTTGATTAGATAAAGAATGTAATTGTTCATCTTTATCAGTTGATACTCGAGCATAAAAACAAACTCTTAAATTTAATTCTTGTAATGGTACACCTTGCATAATATTATTTCTAACAGTATATAAGTCCATAAAGATTCCCTAATTTAAGATTTTATAATTATCTGAATTTTTTATATAATCGGCATTAATTTTATTTTTTTCTAATTCTTGCTTTTTTATTAATTTACTAATACAAAAATTATACATTCCCTCATCAATAGTATTTTTCTCTTTTAAATAGGCTAGTAATTTAATACTTATTTCTCTTTCGATTATTTTAGCTGGTACTTTATCTATATTTTCCATATTACTTTGTCCTTTCTTTTTAAGTTTATTATTCCAAAAACAAAAAAAGAACTTAAGACAATAAGTTCTAAAAAATAATTTCCTATTTTATCAATGTTTCAAGAAAAACTGCAACCCCATCTTCATCATTACTTTTAGTAATATAATCAGCATGCTTTTTTAACTCAGCAGTTGCATTGGCTACGGCCACTCCCAAACCAGCAATATCAATCATCGATATATCATTGTTATCATTACCAATTGCTATAGTATTTTTTATAGGAATATCTAGGTACTCTGCTAAAAATTTTAAAGAATCGCCTTTTGATGAATTAGAACATATTACACTAAACCACAATTCTTCTTTGTCTTCTCTTGATGAATCAACAACGTATAAATTAGATTTTTGTTCAATTAATGACTTATATTTTTTAACTAATTCTTTGGATTTGCTAATAATCATAATTTGCTTAATATCTTTTTTTAATAATTTTTCAAAATTATTATCATCTAATAAAATTTGAGAATTATTTCTAGTAAACATGGTTACATATTCCGTGTTTTCTGTTACGAACATAACTCTAAGCCCAAGATTTTTTGCATCTTCATATATTATTTTACATTCTTCTTTTGGTAAATATTTACAATAAATATTTTTTTTATTAATGTTGTCATAAACTTCCGTACCATTAGATGATATTAAATATTCATTTAAACCTACTTCATTGGAAATCTTTAATGTATAATATCTAGGTCGTGCCGTGCAAATAACAACAGTATTTCCCCTATCTACAACTTTTTTTATAATTTCTTTTGTTTTATCAGAAATATATCCATTAGAATGTCTTAATGTCCCATCGCTATCAATTGCAATTAAATACTTCATATTAATTTTTATCCATATTCATTATTTTGTTATATTCTTTAAAAATGTCCAACATTTCTTCAACAATCACCTTGTTTATTGGATTATCGGGTATGCTATCTATTAAAACTTGTTCAACATTTTCAATTTTAAAAGTTTTAACAGTAAAATCGCCATCTTTTTCCCATTCATCTAACTTGGAATTATTCATATCAAATTTAGCATCAGTATTAATAATATAATAATAGATATCATTTTTTCTATTTTTACCAGATCCATGATAATTTTTACTATAGTATGTAATTTTTTCAAATGGTTTTAATTTAGCATCTTTTATTTCTATTCCAGTTTCTTCTTCTATTTCTCTTAATAAACATTCTTCTAAACTTTCACCATCCTCTAAATGGCCTCCGGGAAATTGATAAGTTTTATGAGAATATCCTAGAGTTATTTCATTATTGCTATTAATAATCAAACCTTTTGTTCTAGTAACCACCTCATCAATATCTTCTAATTTTAAATTATCATAATTATATAATATTTCTTTCATACAACTACACTCCATTCTTTAATCAACTATATTGTATCACACTATCTTAATAATTTTCTACTTTTGTTAAAAAGAATATCATTATATAACTCATATTTAGGATATTTTGCTAGCCACATTAATGAGTTTAAACAATCGAAAAATAATAATCTATCATCAAATTTATCATTATTTATTGTTTCAAAATTATTTTTTATAAAATTCATAATGTTTCGAAAATCATAATCATTTAGTATAATTTTTGAATTAGTATTGAAGGAGTTAGGATTTCTAGCCATACGATTTATAGGATCTAATTCTCTTACAACAAATGATTGTTTTACTTTTTCAAAATCAATTATCGATATCTCATTATTATCATTAACTAAAATATTATTAAAATGCAAATCTCCATGAATTAATCCAGTGGTTGCTCCTTCAAATAATTTTGAAATTATATCTTTTAATTCATATAAATAATATATTTTTTCTTTATTTAAAATATTAGATTCTATAATTTTATTTAAGTAATTATCATATTCTTTTAATAACCCATCTAAACAATCATTATCAAAGCGTAAATTATAACTTAGAGAATGTAATTTTTCTAACTTTTCCAATAATTGAACTAATATTTGTTGTTTTTCACTTTCCTTTAATAATGGCCACTTTAATAATAATGACTCTCCATTAATTTTTCTTTCTAAATAAAATACATAGGGAAAAGACTTTTTTGTAAAATCACTAAATATTACCTTCGGAATAAATTCTAAATTAGCATTATTTAATAAAAATTTAACTTCTTTTATTGTATCATTATCTTTAGTAGAATTAATAACAATTTTCAAAATATATCTATCATTAATCATAAAAACCATTCTACTATAACCAAATTTTATTTGCTTTATACTTATTACTTTTTCATTTATATTTTTTTCAATTATTTGTATTATCATTGCATTTATCATAAAATCACCTTTTTAATACTAATTTTTTAGTATCTTTTATTAAATTAATATAATCATTTGGAGTATTTATATTGACAAACCCATCTCCTACATTAACAAAAGTTCTATAATTTTCAAATTCATCAAATAAATGGTAAAGTGAATGGCAATGATTATTGGCATTATCTATTACCCTTTTTAATAATTGATAATTATTTGCTTTTACAGCAATAATAGCATATTCGTTACCATAAAAACTTATATTTTCAACCATGTCTTTTATAATTATATCAATTGTTTTTTCATCATAAAAAGTGTCTCCATATAAATAAGTTGTTGAATCATCAAGAAAGTCGTAAGCATACCTTTTGTGAAAATAATCATCATATTTTGAAACTATTCTTTTGGCATATTTACTATCATGATTTTGATTACTTGACAGTATATATACATCATTTGTTGTTCTTTCTAAAATCATTCTAACAGTTCTATCAATCAGTCTTTCATTGTTAATAATAACTTCTTGTTTTGTAATTCCAAGGTAATTATTCCACCTTGTTCCTTTACCATCTGACATTATAATATATTTCATAACTTCCCCCTAAAATCTACTAATTATTTTTTGTAATTTTTTTGTTCTAGTTAAAAGATATTCTTGCTTGTTTTCCATTGGCTCATAATAGTTTGTACCACAAATTAATGAATCAGATATTACTAAAATTGGCAAACCTTCTTTTTCCATAATTTTCATACATTTACCAAATGCAGCAGTTTCTTGTTCAATACAAGAAACATCAAATTTCATTATTTCTTGAAGGTGATAATATTCACCTATTAATGAATCAGTTGAATAAACTCCACCATTTTTATATGAAAAATTAATATTTTTCAAAATACTCGTAATATATTGCTTAATTTCAGCGCTAAAATATATTTTATTAAAAAAATTTGTAGTATCTATTTTCTTTTCAAAATATAGCGATGCTCCATCTCCTGAAATAGAATAATCTGGTATAAAAATATCTCCTTCATGAACATTTTCACTCAAAGAGCCAGCAGAACCTAAAAATATATATGGTGAATCAATATTTCGTAAAAGTAATAAATTATCAAACACATTTGGGGCTCCTTTTCCAGTCTTAATAAACAATATTTTTTTATTATTATAATATAAAATATATGTTGCCGTACTTCCGGTTTTTAAATTTTCAACATTATAATCTTCATTAAACACAAAATGTGGTTTCCATGTTGGTGAAATAATTACTAAATCAAAATTTTGTTTATCATCTATATTTAATTTACTTTTAACTACGTTATTAAAAGAATAGTACTTTTTTAGTAGAATATTTAATTCATCCCTATTCATTTTAAATCTTTCTAACTAAACTCTTTATTTTTGGATTATTAAGATCTTGGATATTTTCTATACCTAATTCACCCATTTTATCACCTAAACACCAAGTGCGATCATTTTCAAAATCGGAATACATATATATTTCACCATCAATTATTTCACCAACTTCATAACCAGGTTTACATATACATGTACATCCATAAACTTTATCATCAGGTGTAATACAAACTTTTTTTACACCAGCACTACATTTGAAATTATTTGGTTCATTAACCGTATCACAGCCAAAAGTTCCACTTCTTCTTACTTCAAAATCATTTATATCATATTTGTCTCTAGCTTGTTTTAATTGTGTAAAGAAACTATCATAGTCTTCTTTTACTAATCTTACATCAGTTAAGTTTTTAGCTCTTCCTTGAATAAATATTTTGTTAAATTCAATTCCCGATGCCCCTAGTTCATAAGCATTCTCACATATTTGCAAAGTATCTTTGGCATTCTTATTTGTAATTGTTGTCATTAAAACAACTCTAAGTCCTTTTTCTCTTAACATTCTAATAACGGCATTTAACATCTCGTTAGTAATACCATTTAAACTATCTTGTATTTCAAAATGATAAGACATAAATACATTACTAATGCCATTTTCTAGCAATAAGTCTATTATCTTTGGTTCCCGAAATATTCTAAGCCCATTTGTCATAATCCAATCTTGGCCAACTATTTTGTAAGAAGGTAAATATCCCAAGTCAACAAGTGGTTCAGCACCATCTATTCTTACTAATTTATATTTATTTTTATAATACTCCGCTAATTTTTTTAATTCTTCTGGAGTCCTATTTCCCGTATATCCTATATAGCAATGCTTACATGCAACATTACAATTTGAACAAGCCATTAATATAACTCTATCCCCTTCATATTTTTTTAATTCTCTCATACCTATTTTTCCTTTCTTAAAACTTTTTTATTATCATACCACTTAGGTTTTAATGAGCTAAATTCATCTGAATAATCTAAAAATTTCTTAACAACTGTAATACCATCTTCAAGTGTTTTATTAGCCGTTCTATTACAATATAATATATAATCTAAGCAATATAACGAACCATATAGATTATATATTAACCAAAAATTATCTGGAACATTATTATTAAAGTATTCATTTATTAAAGTTGTATAAAACTTAGGATAATCTAAATTACAAGAATTTGTAGATAAATCTATCCAAGCAAAGTTATTCTGGCATACATCTAAATCTATAAAGCAAATTTTACCATCATTTACTACTATATTTCCCGGATGAAAATCCCCATGAATAATACTTGTATCTAAACATTTTAAAACCATACTATTATCTAAAACAAATGATTCTAGAATAGAAGATGTATAATCTATACCTATGTCTTTCAATTTATTTATTTTCTTATTAAACGACTTTATAAACTTATCATATATATTTATATTTTCATTTGGATCTATATTATGCATTTTAAATAACTCATTTGCCACTATTTTTCCATATTTGTCAATTAAACTATCATCAAATAATAAATTATCTAAAGAAACTCCAGCAAGCCAATCCATAATAGCATAACCATGTTTATTATCCGACATCACACCAAAATCATATATTTCAGGAACAGCTATGCCATTATTATGCAAAATTCTAATATTATTAAAAGCTTTATATCTACTATCCATAAATCTAATATCATATAATCTTAACAAGAATATTTTATTATCTTTTTCAACAATGTATTTTTGAACGGATGAACCACCTAATGGGAATTTTTTTATAATCTTGTATCTATTAATACTATCCATTTTTCTTCTCCAATAAAGTATGTTTATTAAAACTAAATATTCTATCTGACACTTTATTAATAAATTCATCTTCATGTGATACTACAATTAAAGTCATATCTTCATCAACAAGTTCACTAATTAATTCTAATACACTATTCTTCATCTCTTTATCTAAGGCACTTGTAGGTTCATCTAATAAAATAATATCTGGTTCCATTAATAGAGTTCTAGCAATGGCAACTCTTTGTTTTTGTCCTCCCGATAATTCATCGGGATATTTATCCTTTTTATCAACCAAATCCACTTTTTTTAAAACATTTAAAGCTTTATGAATACTCTCTTTTTTAGAATAACCTTTTATTTTAATTAAACCTATTGTAAGATTATCTAAGACAGTTAAATGTTCAAATAAATTATAATCTTGAAATACTATCCCAATTTTTTGTCTTAATTCTACAAGAGATATTTCTTTAATATCCCTTCCTTTAAACTTTATTTTACCCGCATTGATATCTTCTAAGCGATTTATACACTTTAATAAAGTACTCTTACCACTCCCACTTTTTCCTACTAAAGAAATTACTTCTCCTTTTTTTATCTTTAAATTAATATTATTAAATACCAATTCATTGCCATAGTATTTGGCAACATTTTCCAACTCTAATATGCAATCTTTTTTCATAAATTCTTCACCACCTTTGGATTAATTTTCTTATATACTAAATCCAATATTTTACAAAATATATAACAAATTATAAAATATATAAACGCTGTAAATATTAATGGAAAGAATGCTTCATAAGTTCTATTTCTTATGATATCACTTGCTTTAGTTAGTTCCATTACAGATATATAACCAGCTATAGAAGTGGATTTTATTATGGAAACACTTTCATTTTTATAAACGGGGATTATATACGAAAGTACTTGAGGGATAATTATATATCTAACTGTTTGAAGTTTAGTAAAACCTAAAGCATAAGCCGAATCAATTTGGGTTCTATTAATTGATAAAAAGGCCCCTTTAATAATCTCGGAAACATATGCAGAAAAGTATATTGAAAATACTATTATTGCTACTACAATAGGTGCTATATTTATATTTCCAAAAATTCCAAAATAAAATGTTAATAATAAAACTGTTACGGGAACTCCTTGTAAAAATCGTACTATCATATACGAAAATTTACTTAAAATTTTGATCTTTGATTTTTGTAACAAGAATAAAATAAATCCTAATAATGTACCAAATATAATTGCTAAGAATGAAATTAATATTGTTGATTTTAATCCATTTAAAAATAAAATATATCTTTTTTCTAAAATTATTGTTCGATTAAAACTATTTCTAACATTAATTAAAAAATCTATAATTACATCTTTACTAATAACTATAACTATTATTATGAGAAACAATATAAAGAAGAACTTTATAAACTTAGTTTTATTTTTCATTTTTTCCTCTAACAACTACTACAATTCCCCCAGTATAATCCGGTTCTGAAAATAAAACTGATTTTTTTCTTTCTTCCGTTACAATAATCGAACAACCTGAAACATCAACTTTCCCAGATTTTAAGGCTGGAATTATACCCTCAAATGCCATTTCTATAACTTCAAGCTTATAACCTAATTCTTTACAAATATAATTTATTACATCAATATCATATCCAACAATCTTATTATTTTTCATATAGGCAAATGGGGCAGAACCTGATACAGTAGCAAATTTAATAGTGCCTTTGGAAGCATCATAATTATAATTATCTAATTCTTTTTTACTTTCCTCATTTCCCATCCATTTTTCTTCTAATTCTTGTAATTTACCATTTTGTTTCATAGTATTTAACACTTCATTAATTGCCTTTTGTAAATCTTGTTTATTAGGATTAATGGCAAATGCATAACTATCTTCAGTAAGTTTTTCATCTAATATTTTTAGATTACTATTTTCCTTGATTATTTCTTTAGCTAATGGTTCATCTGTTAAAAAACCATCTATTTTACCCGACTTCAAAGCTGATATTTGATCACTATAACTATTATAATATGAAATACTCACATCTAAGATATTATTTTCCGCAATAGTATCATACTCTGAACCAGTATAAATACCAATATTTTTATTATTTAAATCATCTTTATTATTAATAACATTTAACTTATTGGAACAACCCATTGTAAGTAATATCGTAAATAATAAAATTAAAAAGTATTGTTTATAATTTTTTAACATATTTTTTGCCTCCTATATCATTTGCAACCTCTATTGTAAAATTATCATATATTCTTTGCATTTTTTGTAAAGTATCAAACTCATTTTCCCCTACAACTTGAACCCAACCAGAGGCATCATTACCTACTCTTCGTTTTTTTTGGATATCCCCTTTTTTTATAAGCATCTCACCATCAATAACTCCATCCATATTTAATAATTCATCCAGCGAAGTGATTTCCGTAATTAGGCCTTCTTTATTTGGTAAATATAAGTCACCTACACAAACAATGGGATTCCTATATTTTAAACTTACTGGTTTATGAATTGCTATATCAATCAATGAATCGCACATATCAAAGCCATAGGATCTACTGTGATTTTTGGTTGCTTGACATCCAGGTAAACGCCATCCTAATTCACTAGGCATCACATTTCCTTCTTCATCTATAAATACCTCTATTGTCATTGCCCCATTTTTTAAATTCATACCATTCACTATTTTTTGAATAAAATTTTTTGGAATAAACTTAAAGTATTTAGGTATTTTAGGAACTGTCATATGACAATTTAATCTATTATCTATTGCTGCCCATAGAGTTCTATTTGGTATATAAGTTACGTAAGAGTCAAGTACTATACCATCTTGAATTAGGCTTTCTATTGACCATTCCTGATTATAGCAATATGATTCAACCATAAAATTTCCACACTCTAAGTTTAAATCTATATAATCCAAATCGCTTGGAGAATCAATCTTAAATACATTTTTACTATTCATTAAATCTCTTGGTTTAAATATAATCGGTTCTCCAATGTGTTTTTTCATAAATTTTAGAATATCATTTTTAGAAGTAACAATTTGATAATCAACTGTTCTTAATCCTATTTGATTAAATTTATCTTTCATTGCAACTTTATCTCGGACCCATTTTACTTGTTCAGAACTCAAACATTCTAATCCAAGTCTCTCAGCAATTTTATTTGAATACTCCATATAAAATTCAGAATCATTTAAAAAATAATCTATTTTAATCTTTTTATGACTTAGCCAATTTTTAAATTTATAAATTTCCATATCAAAATCATTATCATAGAAGAATTGATAATAATCTTTATATTTTTCTAAATACTCCTTACTAAAAAATCTTATATTTTTATCAGTTCTAATAAATAAAACGTTAATGTCTTTTCTTTTTCTTAGGGCTTTTGAAAGATCTGATTCATATTCCTCAAAATATAATAAAGTTTTCATTATTTTATTCTCCTAACTATACTTTTTGATAGTAATTTTAGTCCTTGATCTCTAACTCTCTCATTTTCAATATACTTAAATAGTAAATCTGGATCAGCTAATTCAACTTCCATTATTTTAGCCTTACCATTAACTAAAACCATATCAACACGCATATATAAATAATTATTAAAATCTTGAATTCTTTCAACACTTTTCGCAAGTTCTATAATCCTATCGGGAACATTATTAACTAAATAAGGCCTTCTTTTTTCATGAAATATATTGGGAAATCTTAACATGGTATGGGTTAGTTCTCCCTCGATAAAGATACACGAATATTCGCCATTATTTATTTCTTCAATAAATGGTTGAATCATTATCTTACAATCCCTATTTTCTTCTAATACTTTATTATATACTTTAATTATATCTTCTTTTTGAATTGTATTTGGGATAGATTTAGTATTAGAATTTGTTACTAGATAAGTATTTTCCCCACTACCAGATATTGTTGGTTTAAAAACATATAATTTATCATCTAATATATCCTCTATGTTTTCCCTTAATAATTCAGATTGTTGCATAAACAAAGTATCTATAAAATCAATATTATTTTTTTTTAAAATATTAAATTGTTTATCCTTCATAATATTATTTAAAACCATATCCACATCATTAACTAAGGGAATATTATTATTCTTAACACATAAAAGCCATTCTTTGAATTCTTTATAATAATTCTGATATCCCCATACTGATTTTAAAACTAATAAATCATATTTTTCATCTAATGGTTGTTGCCAAGATATAATCTTCGCATCTATTCCAAGACTATTTAAGGCTTTTTTTAAATTAATATCTTCTTCTAATTTATTTAGCCACTTATCACAAGAGACAATTCCTACTTTTTTCATCATTACCTTAACTTTCTTAAACATCTATTCATGGCACTAAAATGTTCAACTAAATCTTCTCTTTCCAAAGCTGTTGTAACTCTTCCAATAAGTTGTTCTTCGTTTGGCCATGATATTGATTGGCCTAAAATAAGTTTAATTTTCTCTTGTTCATACATATATTTAAGTAATTCTTTTTCATTACTGATTATACGACCATTTTCCGCTACTTTATTTTTCAATTGGGTAAAATCTAACATTTCAAAAAATCCCGAATCTGGTAATGTACCATCTACAAAATCAACATTTGGTATTCCATCTAATATTTGTTTTATGTCATAACCCAAAGCATAATTTCTTATATCAATTTCAATTGTTTTTCTTAGATTAATATCCTCAATAAAATCTAATCCATTAATTAAAGCTTTTAATAATTCTAAACGATATTTATATTCTTCAATAATAGGATTAAAGTAGTTATCATATTCTCTTTTTCTTCTTTCTGAGGCATTAAAGGCCCCGGCTAAAGCTCTACCTTGGAGTACTGGTGAAGAATCCATTGTTTGAAAAATCTTATTTCGAATGGCTCTAATTATTATTTCATTTGCTACTACCATACCAGATCTAATTGATGCTAAACCATAGGATTTTGATAAACCAGTTAATGTTATTGTATTATCAAAAAATTTTTCATAAGAGGCCATCGGTTTGGCTAAATTATCTCTATCATAAGTTAAATCTCGATATATTAAATCATCGATAACAAAGACTCCTTTTGATAAGCATACATTACCAATACCTTCAAGTATTTCTTTATTATTCTCATTCATTACTTTTCCTAAAGGATTATGGGGATTTTCATTTAAAAAGGCCACAACTTTAGGCGTGTATTCCAAAGATTCACCATATTTAGTTTTTAAACTAGCATTAATTTCATCAATTCTTTGCGATAATTTTTGAGGATTAACATACCAATTATCTTCTTTAGACAAAGGTAATATTTCAACAGTTGCTCCCGAAATCCGTTCAGGAACAAAAGTGAATAAACCATAATTGGGACCTGTCATTAATATTACATCATGAGGTCTAGCAATAATACTTGAAATAATATTAAAAGCATGGGTTGTTGATACAGTAAAGATAATATTGTCTTCCGATATATCCGTATTATTTTTAAATCCTTCTTGCTTTAGATATTCTACAATTATTTTTCTAGCTTCTTCCTCACCAGCAGCCAAAGGATAATCTGAAAGGTCATCACTACTGATGATATTAATTAATGCTTCCTTACATAAAGGAAATGCTATAGTCCGCATAGGACTACCCCCACCAAGTGATCGTGAGGAAATATTTTTAATTCTGGCATTTTCAAGAGCATATAATTCATTGCCATATAATCCAAAGGCATCATATATCTTACTTACTTCTTTCGAAAATGCTCCACTAATTAAATTTTCTCCTAAACTTGGTAATCCTCTAACATGATGTTCCAAGTTTGGATTTTTTTCAATTATTCTTTTTAATGAATCCGGCATATTTTGCATTCTATCCCCCCTAACTAATGAATATTATATAATAGTAAAGTGTAATTTAATCATTCAAATTTTCGATAGAAAACATAGAAAAATCTAATAATAAAAGACTAATCTAATCAATTAGTCTCTTTCATTAATGGTATTACATATTCTTCTATTCTTGGAATTAAAACCCAAGCAATTTCCCCATTTTCAATCATATTATATAATTCTTTTAAATCTACCCATTTAGCTTGAACAGCAGTATTATCTCTAAAACATATTGTATTTAAATCAATATCTTTATTTACAATAAAGGTTTCATAAATATAATGATAAGGATCTCGTAATTTTTTATCTATAGTTTGCATTTCCGAATCTAAGATTTTTATTCCTATCTTATTATTAATAGCTTTAATACATGTCGCATTTGAATTTTCTCCACTTAAAACATTGCCATTTATACTACTCCAAAAACCAGGATAATGAATATTATAATTTAAAGTATTTCTTATTAATAATAATTGCTTTTTAGAATTTAATATCCAAGCATTTATAGAATAATGATACTTACCATCAGGTATTTCATCAGTATCATTTATAACAATTCCAGTGTTATTAAATTTAGCATCATATAAATCCCACTTACTCATCATAATTCCTCCTCATATTGCTTTTTTAATATCTTAATAAATTTATTTATATTATTATTACTATTTTTATAGACAATATATACTTTATCATTAAAAAGTTGCTCTTTTACTTTAATTTCTTTTACTTCGCCATTAGCTATTTCTTCTTTAAAATACTCTCTATTAACAAAACATAATCCCAAATTATTCTTTACTAACTTTTTAGATATTATACTATCATTAACTGAAATAATATTTTCAAATAAGATACCATTTTCAAAGCACATTTTTTGAAATTTACCATTTCTTTTATTTGGACACATTGATATTAATCTTGTATTTCCAAGTTCTTTAATAGACTTAACTGATTCATAATTTTTTGATAGTTCTTTACCGGAAACAAAAGTATTATTTAAAGTACATAATAAATCTTTATTATTAGTATTAATTAAATTAGTATAGTCTTCATAATCAATTAAAATGTCATACTCATCTTCATATTTTTTAACATCTAATTTAGAATATAATTTTATATTGATATGAATATTAGGATAGGTATTAATAAATTCCACGATTGAATCTTTAAAAATGAAATCTGATAGATAATGTCTAGTACCAATAGTTAATTCCATAGTATTTTGATTATCGAATTGTTCCAAATTTTGATTCAAAATACTAAAAGCTGATTTTAAATTTTCATATAAATTATTTCCATCTTCCGTTAATTCAAAATTTTTATTATCTCTAATAATTAATGTTTTATCCAATTGTAATTCTAATTGCTTTATATTATAACTTAATGATGATTGAGCAATATTTAAATTTTTTGAAGCATTAGTAAAGCCATTATAATAAACGACATAATAAAAATATTTAAATAAATTTAAGTTAAAATTATTCATAGAGCCACTCCCTTCAAAGTAAATAACTAAATATAGTATACCAAAAGAAAAAGAAGAATTAAAGTATCATTTATAAGACAGTAAGTTGAATTGGCGTTACACTTATTCCTTGCCCAAAAGCAGTGGTGGCAAGTTCAACTGGCCCCATTTTACTATTTTGAAATAAAATTCCATTACCTTCCCCATTTAAGTCAATTCCCGTTTTACTCCCAAAGCCAAAACCTCTAATATAACTCATTAACTTTTCGACCCCTAATTTTTGCCCTAAAGAAACAAAGCCTGGGTTGCAAGAATTCTCTACTACTTCCAAATATGTTTGCGTACCATGACCCCCATGTTTCCAACAATGCAAAGTTGCGCCATCAACAGTTATGGCTCCACCATCCGTAAAAGTATCTTTCATTAAATCAACTGTTCCTTCTTCGACGGTACTAGCAAGAGTAATAATTTTAAATGTTGAACCGGGTTCATAAGTTTTCCAAATTGGTAAGTTCCTGTTAATTATTTCTTCACTATACTTTTGATAATTGGCGGGATCAAATGATGGTTTACTACCCATTGCTAAAATTTCGCCGGTTTTAGGTCGCATGACAATAGCTAAAGCAGACTCAGAATCATACTTACTCATGGCATTATCAATTTCATTATCAACGGCTTTAATAAGTTCAATATCTAAAGTTAATTCTAAAGTCATGCCCTTAGTCGGGGCGACATAACTATCTGGTATTTCTAATTTATTACCCTTTCCATCACTATAATATTTTAATTCGCCATTTGTACCCGTTAAATATTTATCATAAGTAAGTTCTAGTCCGGATAAACCTTGATTATCACTCCCAACAAAACCAATAATATGGGCTAAAGTTTCCCCATAAGGATAATATCTTTTAGAATCTAAAACAAGATAGACCCCATCATAACCTAAAGCATCTATTTTATCGGCCGTTTCACTATCTAAATCCATTCCTTTTCGAATAATTTCCATACTACTATGTTTGGATACATATTTATACACATCATCATAATCACAATTTAAAATCTCGGCAATATCTTTGGAAACTTTTTCTTTATCTTGAATTTGATTAGGAACAACATAAATAGTGGTTGTTACAATACTGGTGGCTAAAATATTCCCATTACGATCAACTATATCTCCCCTTGGGGCATTAATAGTCATCTTTCTACTCCATAAATCTTCGGTAATTTGTGATAGTTTATTATAAGAAATTACTTGAATATAAAATACTTTCCCAATAACTAAAATTAAAACAATAATAATAACTAATAAAACAAATCTTATTCTTATATGAATATCATTAAAAAACATATTATTCACCACTTAAATAATATGTTTAAATTTACTAATTTATCTCTTAATCGTTTTAACCCAATTTTGAATAATTTTTATAGTATTTGTATCAGGTGCTTCATTATATTTACACCTTGCTTGTATTATTTTATTATGATATTCTTCAATAGTTACAAAGGAATCATTTAAATTACTTTTCTTCCGCATCACATATAAATGGGTTAAACCATTAGCATAATCTTTAGCATAAGTTCTTACACAATTATGTTGCTTTACTCCTTCATCTATTAAACCTTCTAAATCCAGTATGGGTTTAATAACATAATTTTCATCTTCATAATAATTATCCATTAAACTAGCGGCCACTTTTTTTATTTTTTTATTAATATTTTTATCTTCAATAACTAAATTATCTAAATATAATTTATCATGTTCTTGGATTAAATTTTCAGGATATAATACTTTTTTATCTTTTAAATCAAATCCTAAATCTTGAGCTAACTTTAAATAATCATAATATTCTACTAGCATTCCCTCACTATATTTATGTTCAGCAAAATATTTTTTTAATTTAACAAAATTAATGTTAGCTATATCTTGAATTTTTTGGGTAATTTCAATATTAAAACTTAAAAAAATAATTAAATCTAAATCTAAAGTGGGACACATTCTTAAAGCTAAATATTCATCAAAACCCAAATTATATTTAATAAGCATTTTTAAATATTTATTATTTTTAGAAAGTAACATTTTATCTTTACTATCCATTTTTAAAATGTATCCTTCATTAAAGGCTAAATTATATAATTTATTTTGCATTAAATATTCAAAACTTTTAAAATGTAAAGGTGCATAAACTAAACTGGATAATTTAACCATTTTCTTCTTTAAATAATCTTTGGCTTGCCATATTTTGGTATAACGATAAATAGTATCTTTTAAATCATTCAAATTATCGACATATAAATAAGCACTGCAATAATCAACATATTTATTATCAAATAGAAATAAAGTATCTAAATTATAAGAACCATCTTTTTTAAATAATTCTAAATCTATACTTTTATAACTATAATAATTTTTATTTAATAATTCATAATAACCATTTTGAGTTAGATGCAATATTTCTTTAATTAAAATATTAGTAGTACGATATAAATCTAGTGTTAAAGGATTATTATAAGATATATCTTCTTCTAAAATATAGAGTAATACTTCTTCATTTTGCACCTCAAAAACATAATAATAATATTCAAAATAACAATTTCTTAAAGATTCGATAGTGCTTGCAGTCATTATATCATTTTCATCTTTATATCTTTTGAAAGATTTATGACACTTGGGACACCGAAAATTATTTCTTAATTTACTTAAACAAAAAGGACAATAAAAATTATGATCATTATAAAGATAAAGAGCTCTTCTTTTACTAATATTATCAATAAATTTTAAAACATCTTTGGGTATATCATTGACACTTTGCCAATGTTCTAATTCTTCAAATTCTAAATTTTGAAAATTATCATCCATTTTTAACTGCCGCATAGTTATTTCCTTCCTAAAAAATATTATACCATACAAAAACGATTATTTTTCCAAATCGTTTCTTTGTATTTTACTAAATTCACACCCACAATAATCTTGGCGATATAAAGCATATTTTTTAGATAATTCAATACTTTTCTTATAACCATCTTTTTTCTTAAAATCACTATATAACCATTTTATATTATAAGTATTTGCAAGCTTCTCACCAATTTGATTTAAAACTTGAGCATTTTTATAAGGACTTACGGTTAAAGTTGTTCCAAAATAATCAAAGCCTTTTTCTTTCGCTACTTGGGCAGTCTTATTAAGTCTTAATTCATAACATAAGTGACACCTTAGTCCACCTTCCTTGTCTTCTTCTCTACCCTTAACTTTATCCCGGTAACTTTTATTATCATAATCAATATCTAAAAGAGTAACATCATTATCATTTAATTCTTGAATTAATTTAATTTGTTCTCCTTTTCTTTTTAAATACTCATCTTCTGGTTCAATATTCGGATTATAATATAATACCGTTATCTTAAAATAATCTTTTAAATAAGTAATAACATAACTCGAACAAGGTCCACAACAACTATGTAAAAGTAAGGTTGGTTTACCATCTAAATTTTTAATTAATTCCTCTAAAACTTTATCATAATTTATTTTCTCATTCGGCATCGTTATCACCTTCAGTTACATCAGGCATTTCACATTCTTCAAAAACACTAGTTTCCAAATTACTATCTAAATAAAGACAACCTTTAACATTACCTTTATTATTTAGATAACCCTCTAACATACTTAAATAATCATTAAATTTTTTTATATTAATCGTATTAATATAAACATTATTCCCATCATTCATCCGTAGTAAAAATCTTTTATCATCCACCGTCTTTCCACTTACCACATAAGGGGAATATTCAATAACACTAACTAAACTTAAGACATCTTTATCGACATCATTTAGTTTTTTCACAAATTCCGTGTATACTTTATCAGGAACTATATTAATTAAAACCGGAATACCTAAATAAGATTCTTGATAATCTACTTCCTTACCATTCGATAAAACAATTTTCTTATTATTATAGTTATAAAACAAAGCTTTTTCTTCTTCCACTGTAATCGTTAATTTACCTAAAATATTTTTATGAACTTTAACATCACTAATTAAATCCAAACTTTTTAATTTATTTTTTATACTCTTACTACTAACTTTAAAAATCGACTTACCATCAATATCTAAATAATTAGTTAAATAATTATCTTTTAAATAAGTATTACCTTCAATTTTAATACTTTTAATGGGCATCTTATAAAGATAAATACCTGCAGAAATAATTAAATAACCTACTAATAGTAATAAAATTAAACCTTTAAATCTAATTTTCCTTTTCTTTTTTGTCTTTTTTTCTTCCATAATTTAACCCCAATTAACAATAACTTGTTCTAATTCTAAATCAATATTATCTTTTTCTTTAATTATTTTTTGAATTTCTTTGATTAATTCCTTAATATCTTTACTAGTAGCATTTCCTTTATTAACAATAAAATTAGCGTGTTTTTCGGATACTTCGGCATCTCCAACACAAAGTCCTTTAAGGCCAGCTTCATCAATTAACTTACCACTAGACAAGCCTTCTGGATTTTTAAAGACACTCCCCGCATTTTTATATTCCATTGGTTGGGTATTGATTCTTTTTTCGCGATTTTCTTGAATAACTTTTATCATTTCTTCTTTATCTTTTTCTTCCAGTTCAAAACTCGCTTTAACTATTATATCATTATTTTCTTTAAATGTGGTATATCTATGAGCAAGACCAATTTCACTTTTCGGAATAGTTACGAGTTCATAATTTCTAATAACGGTTACACTGGTGACATAATTATAAATTGTAATATCTTTTAAAAATCCGGCATTACCTTTTAAAGCACCCCCTAAAGTACCCGGAATAGTGGCTAAACTTTCTAAACCACCTAAATTGTTATTTACAACTTCACTTACTAGTTTTGCAAGTACTACCCCACTTTCTGCTTCCACCAAATTATCTTTAATCGCTACTTTATTTAAATTATCTAAAGTAATAATAACTCCATCAAAAGTCTCATCTGGTAAAATAACATTCGATCCTTTACCTAACAGATAATATTTTAAATTATTACTATCTAAATATTTAAGTAAATCTATTAAACTAGGAATATCTTTTACTTTAATTAAATATTTAGTTCTAGTCTTAATACCATAAGTATTATAATTTTCTAAAGAAACATTTTCTGAAACCTCGCCAAAATCACTTAACTTCATGAATAATCTCCTTTACTACTTTATAAATATTTTCACTAGCATTTTCTGTTTTATAAGCCATTAAATTTTTCTTTAAGGTTTTATATTCAGCATTATCACTTAATAAGTCATTTATTCTTACAAATAATTTTTGACTATCTAAATCTTTTTCTTCAATCATAATAGCTAACTTTTTATTATCTAATTCTAAAGCATTATAATATTGATGGTTATTAGCAACATTTGGACTAGGCACTAAAATAGATGGGGTTTTACTAGCTAAGAGTTCCACAATAGTACCGGCCCCTGCTCTTCCGATAACTAAATCACAATTTTTTAAAAATCCGGCCATATTATCTAAATAAGGAACAATATGAATATTTTTAGCAAAATGATTTTCTTTAATAAATGTTTCATAATTATTTTTACCCGTTACAAATAATATTTCATAACTTGCATCTTTTGCTAATTTTAAATACTCAATTAATTTCGCATTAAGGCCACTGCTACCTTGAGAACCACTGGTAACTAAAACTAATTTTTTATTCTTACTTAAACCTAAACTTTCTTTAGAAGCGGCCTTTAACAAATGAACATTATCGGCACAAGGATGACCCGTATAAATACATTTAACATACTCACTAAAATATTTTTGACTATCTTTAAAAGTTGTTAAAACGGCATTTACTCCCCGACTTAAAAATTTATTCGTTTTCCCCGGAATCATATTTTGTTCGTGAATAACGGTTTTAATTTTTAATTTACGGGCGGCCATTATAACCGGCATCGTTACATAACCCCCAACCCCAATAACAACATCCGGTTTAAATTCTTCCATCACTTTAAGACAAGTATTATAAGCCTTATATAAATATCCCACATTTTTAATATCTTTCAAAATATTTTTACTAAAGCCATAAATTTTTATTGATTTAAAAGGAATATTATTTTTAGGAATAATATCATTCTCCATTCGATTATGGGTCCCAATATATAAAACATTTAAGTCTTTTTCTTTTTCTTGAAATTTTTTAACAATAGCTAAAGCAGGATAAATATGTCCACCTGAGCCACCGGCCGAAATAATTAAATTCATCGTATCACCTAATTAAATTATACACTAAAATATTATAAAATAGTAGACTCTACCACTATACTTGACATAATTTGTTTAAAACATTATTCATAGAATAAAATTCCCTCTTCCATATAATGTTTAGCTTTCTTTTTTAATTTTTTGGGAATTACTAAACCCTTATATGATTCGTTATTTTCCCAATAATAATCAGCAAAAGTTTCATACAAAACTTGGGTATCTGTATCATCACTGCTTAACATATCAATAATTGCATCATTAATTGGTGATACTTTTACCCCATCAAAATCAATAAATGGAATTTTATCTAATTTTTTTACTATAAAACACTTAACATATGGAAGATTAAAATCTTTTTCAGAATAAACATATATTTGATGGCGAAAACCACCATTGGAATATCCTTGAATATCGGCAGCACTCTCCCGACAAACTATACAATCAAGTCCTTTTAATAATACTTTCGCAGCATCATAAAAAGTTATTACATCTTCATCAGTAAATTCTAAAGCATATGAATAAATACTCTTATTTAGATTATTATCCATAATTTTAATCCCTTTCATATTCGAAATTATACTATACTATTCTTATTTTTTCAATTTACCTAAAATATCGACGGAGTTTAAATTTATCAAAAAAGCAAAAGTTTCATTTTGCAGAATTTTCCGTCAAAATATCAAGCTTATAAATGTTAAAAAAAAGAAAAAAAAATACAGATTATGTTGTTAATTTTGTTACTAACAAAGCTTAGACAAAACTAGTTAATTTTTGACTAGTTTTTTTAACATATGTAGAGAAATGCAAATAGTAACATAATTCGAAAAAATTGATTAAAAAATTTGCTTTTTTATAAAAAATGTGATATAAGTGTGTTGTGGGAGAAATCCTAATTATTATAAAATAGGTATTTGAGGATAGAAAATCATCGTCTATCGCGGATTGTTAAAATCTTAAGTGTAGGTTACTTTCAATTAGTTTCCGATGAGATGTTGGAAGTGATGTCCAACCAATGCCTATTGACCTACTAGCAATAGTAGGTCTTTTTTTTGGAGGGTTTTAGATGAAATACAAATATATAGGAATTTTAGATTCAAAAATTGCTAGGAATTTAAAGATTAATGAACATAAGAATAAGCCCATAGTAGTTTATAATGATAGAATAGATCATGTTATAGAACATCATTTAAAAGACTTTGGTACTAAAAGTAAAGTTATGAATGCTTATAATAATTTAAGTAATATAATAAAACATCCTGATTATGTTTTTTTGAATATTAAAAATAATTCAATAGAATATTATAAAAACATAAATACTAATATTTGTGTAGCGGTTAGAATAAGTCCAGGTAAAATTTTAAAAATCCGAAGTTGGTTTCCAGCAAATAAAAATAAAGTAGTTAATAGAAGAAAAAAAGCGAAAGAAATACAAATAGTAACATAATTCGAGATGAAAATTTGCTATTTTACCGATATTTTGGTATAATAACAAGCAAATCAAAAGGGGGGTTTACAATTATGGCAACATTACCATTGACATTTGAAAATGGGATGCATTTAAAAATCAGAGAAGATAGATTTAGTAAAACCAAAGATGAATTAGAAGAATTTATTCATCAAAATAAACATTTAAACACTAAAACTGTGGCTAAAAATGTAATGTTTTCGCATGAATTAAAAGCTAATAATCAAGTAGAAGGTTATTTTGATGATGTTAGAATTGTGGAAAGTATAATTGCGAAAAAATATGGTCAAAGTGATAGTGAACAAGTTAAAAGAATTTTAAATTTATATCATGGTTATCATTATATTTTAAATAATAGAAACATTAATAAAGATTCATTAAAAAAATTATATAGTATTTTATCGAAAGGATTATTAAAAGAAGAAGATTTAAAAAGAATGGGTGAATATTATCGGAATGCTAAAGTATATATTCTTTTTAATGGTAATTTAAGTAATCCTGATGAAGGAATAAATGAACAAAGAATAGATGAATTTATGGAAAAATATTTTGAATTTTTAAATAATGCGGATTATAGTGAGACTTTAACTGATGAATATATTAAAAGTCAAATACTCCACTTCTACTTTGTTTATATTCATCCTTATTTTGATGTTAATGGCCGGACTTCAAGAACTCTTTCCATGTGGTATCTACTAAATAAAAAAGCTTATTCATATATTATCTTTAATCGAGGTATTGCTTTTCAAGGTTCTAAATATGACCGAACTATAATGGATGTGAAAAAATACAAAGATATTTCTTATTTTATTGAATTTATATTACAAACAGTGCAAGCCGAATTAGAAAAAGAATATATAATGGAAGTTATAACTAGTAGTACCAATAGTAAATTAAGTAGTTTAGATTATCAATCATTATTATATTTACTTTCGATGAATGGTTTAATAACTACGGCGGACTTTGCCTCATTTTATAATCGTTATAATGATAAGAAACACTACAAAGAAATATATGATACCATGATTGAACCATTAATTAGTAAAGGTATAATTATTCCTACAAGAAATACTAACCGGGAAATATTTAATGGTCAAAGCAATCAAGAAATAATTTTTAATCCGCATGTTATGGATTATGATAGAAGTAAAATAAAAAGATTAACAAGATATAGATAATTAATTATCTACAATATAATATACTTCATCATAATCTTTTTTTTCGAATAAACCATAAGAAAATATTTCTAAATCTTTTAAATTATTAATAATACTTTTATTTAATAAACTATTTAATATGGCGACAAAATCTAGTCTTTTAATATCTAAACTAGTATTTAAAACATAATTTAATATCCCTATTTTATAATGTCTATTTTCTAAATTAACATTATTTATTAATCTGTTAGAAAAACTCATAACATATAACTTTTTAGTAGGATATTTCTCTAATAAATTATAAAATTTTTTATAACTACTTATATTCTTTAATTCAATTAAAAATATTTTATTACTATTTATTTTTAAAATAGTTTTTAACTTGGGCATAAATCTTGGTAATTCATTAAAAGTCATTTGACTAATTAATTTCCCATTATATAAAGGATCGTGATAAATAATAAACTCATGATCTATTGTTTCCCTTACATCAAATTCTACTCCCACATATTTATTATCATTTAAGGCTTTACTTATCGCATCATAAGTATTTTCTTTTATTTTATCATTTGAAATTCCGCGATGTTTTATTAACTTATCCATAAAAAAATCACCTAGTAAAATATACTAAATGATTTTTATTTTTATGTTGTTATTATTTTTAAGAACTTACACCTTTTATTGTCTTACCTTCGGACAGTTTTTGAAAAAAGACTTCCTTAACATTTTATATTCAAAATAAATAAGATATTAAATGTTTTTTTATGCTTGTTTTAATGTTTTTAATTGTATGTAAGCTAGTTTCAATTAATCGACATATGATGGAGTGAATGCCCTAGACCGTTCATCATACGGAAATTTACTTTCAAATATTTCTTTTTGACTTGATTTTACTTTGACTTGACAAGTTGATCGAACATTAGAGAATGTATTTTGACTACCAGCATCATTTTTTCCATTTCCGGTAATTTTATCAAACGTAAAACTACTCAAATCTAAAGTTTCTAATTGTCTACATCCAGAAAACATAGAACTCATATCTGTTACTTGTGAGGTATCAAAACTACTTAAATCTAATGTTGTTCCTCCATAGTTAAAAAACATATAACTCATATTTTCTACTTTCGTTGTTATAAAATTTGGCCAGTCTTTAAATGTTAAAACACTATTAAGAGTTCTCGATTCGTTTTCCGAACCAAACATATAACTCATATTGATTACATTTGAAGTATTAAAACTACTCAAATCTAACGAAGTTAAATTGACATTATTAGCAAACATATAACTCATATTTTCGACATTTGTTGTTACAAAAGTATCTAAACCTATTATTTTAGTTAATTGACCTCCACCTCCCGCTTTTCCCCTAAACATATTAGACATATTGGTTACATTTGAAGTATCAAAACTACTAACATCTAATGTAGTTAAAGAAAAATATTCATAAAACATAGAAGCCATACTGGTTGCTTCACTTGTATTTAATTTTTTTAAATTATTTATACTTTTAACCATTGGCATATCATAAAAGGTATTGCTTAAATCTTTAGCATATATTGTTGATTTTGAGCCTATATATAAATCATAATTTCCATCATCATTTGAACTATTTTCTAACCATCCCATAACACTTTTTTCTGGTGTTCCGCTTGCTGTATCACTTAAATCCCAATTTGCTACTTTAGTAGTCAATTCATCATCACTAGGAATATTATCCACAAATGTTATACTTGAAATACTATATCTATAATCTTCAGATTTATAATAGTCTTTTTGACCTCCAAAGTTAGCATAAGCCTTTTCTTCGTTTTCTTTAACACTACAACTTATATTTTTATTGGTTATGGTAAAATTAATTGATTTTCCTGCTAATGAATTTTGATTTGCATCTCTATTTATGATGTCTATATCTATAGTTATATCAATACTAGTATTTCCTTTAATTGTATAATTTATTTCAGTTTGATATCCTACTCCTTTTCCCATACTTTTATCTATTATTTGTTTTAAATCTATTTGAGTAGGATTTATACTTACTTTATTACTTCCACCATTTTTTGATCCTAAATATACATATCCATCTTCTTCTACTAATGGATTTGTATCTTCTAATATACTTCCGCTAGCTTTTATTGTTAATTCACTGGTACAAGTTAGTTCTGTATCTTCACTTTCGGCCCCACTTATTCCTGCCGTTGATATGATATGTTGTTGTTTTCCATTCTCATAATCTTTTTCTTCAACATTTGTTGCCCAGTATTCTGTTCCTTTTTTACTATACCCCATATCACTGGCTTTTAAATTTATATGGAGATTACTTGTTCCTTGAGTTAATGTTGGTGTTCCATATTTTGTTAAGTCTTCGGTTTCCCCAGTTAACGATGATGTTGTTTCTCCTTCTCCCGTATTTACTATTTGAAAGTAAGCAAATGTTCCACCTACTACCACAAATAATAATGTTAAAGCCCCAATAAATGTTAATATTATGGTCTTTCTTTTGTTTTCTTCCATTTAAAATTCTTCCTTCCTACTTTATACATTTAGTATAAGTTACCCCCCCGAAAATCAAGATTTTTTTTCAAGAACCTTGTATTTTCTATATTTTTTTGTCAACTAATGTCAAGAAAAATTTTGCATAAAAAAAAGCATTTACTACTTTGCTTCGTAAACGCTTACTTTCTTTTTATCTCTACCTAATCTTTCATATTTAACAATACCATCAATTTTGCTAAATAATGTATGATCTTTACCCATTCCTACATTAGTACCCGGATAAATTTTAGTTCCTCTTTGGCGATAGATTATAGCACCAGCACTACAAACTTGTCCATCAGATAATTTAGCACCTAATCTACGACCTCTTGAATCACGACCATTATCAGTAGAAGATTGTCCTTTTTTATGGGCAAATCTTTGAATATCTAACTTTATAAATAACATTCTAATTCTCCTTTACATTAATATTTTTTGGATATTGTTTCTCCAGTTCTTTTAATAATTCTAACATATTAGTAATTAATTTCTTAATAACTATATCATTACTTAAAATATCAATAACTAAATCTTTATTATCAATAACCTTAATAGCTTTATTATCAATATTTAATATGCCATTAATAGTGGTTTCCACAATACTAGATACACTAGCGCAAACAATATCATTACCATAAGAATCAAAATTAGCATGACCACTTATTTTAATTCTTTTATCATTATACAATACTTTAATCATAACTATTTACTAATTTTAGTAACAACTAGTTTAGTATAAGGTTGTCTATGACCTTGTTTTTTACGGAATTTCTTTTTAGGTCTATACTTGAAAACAACAATTTTCTTATTTTTTCCTTGGGCTTCAACCTTACATTCAACTTTTGCTCCTTTAACTGTAGGATTTCCCGCAACACCATCAACAAATAAAACTTCATCAAATGTTACTGTAGAACCTACTTCAGCAGCAAGTTTTTCCACATATATTACATCGCCTTCTGCAACATAATATTGTTTACCACCAGTTTTAAATACTGCGTTCATTTCATACCTCCTTATTTAATTTTTCTTTAAGTCGCGCCCTTAAGGTACAATAACTTGTTTTTAACCTTTTCAGTGCGGTTTTTTCCGAAATGACTTAAAACATTATGATTTTATCAAAAATAATATGGTTTGTCAATTTAAAACCCGTATTTTTCCTACCTTTTAGGCTTATTTCCGTAAGGAATATCATAAATATTATATTTATTTTGACTAATATGTAGAACTGCTTCTTTTAAATTGGGGGTATATCCTAAAGTTTTCGTAAAACAAATACTGGTTAAACTACCTAAATAATAGTTAAGGTCTTCTAAAACATCTTTATAATCCATTAATAATTCTTCTTTATCTTCTAAACTTGGATTTTTACTTAAGGCTTGATTAATTAACACAATTTCTTTTAAATAATCTTTAATATCACTTTTAACTGTTTCAAGATCTTTTAAACCATA